>NZ_VMLG01000023.1:0-100680 GCF_013276565.1 Streptococcus sp. 53 | reverse complement strand
TTTTATTATGAGAAGACTTACTTTTTTTACTGAGATTGAATTTTCCCTAGCCTCAACATCATATAAACCCCAAATTCAATCCGACCTGGTTTGAAAAGATTTTCGAAGCAGATAAGGTTTTACTAAAACTAAAAAAAATGATATAATCAAACTGATTAAATGTTTTAAAAATAAAGGAGAATTTTAATGTCTTACCAAGAAAATTACCAGAAATGGGTTGATTTTGCGGAGCTTCCTGACTATCTTCGTCAAGATTTGGAAAATATGGACGAAAAAACTAAGGAAGATGCCTTCTATACAAATCTTGAATTTGGTACAGCAGGTATGCGTGGCTTGATTGGTGCTGGTACAAACCGCATCAACATCTACGTTGTTCGCCAAGCTACTGAAGGATTGGCTCGTTTGATTGAGTCAAAAGGTAGAAACGAGAAAGAACGCGGTGTCGCAATCGCCTACGATAGCCGTCACTTCTCACCTGAGTTTGCCTTTGAATCTGCAGCAGTTCTTGCTAAACATGGTATCAAATCTTATGTATTTGAAAGCCTTCGTCCAACTCCAGAACTATCATTTGCAGTTCGTCACCTCAACTGTTTCGCGGGTATCATGGTCACAGCCAGCCACAACCCTGCACCATTTAACGGTTACAAGGTTTACGGTGAAGACGGTGGACAAATGCCTCCACACGACGCGGACGCTTTGACTACTTATATCCGTGCAATCGAAAACCCATTTGCAGTTGAAGTTGCTGATGTGGAAGCTGAAAAATCTTCTGGCTTGATTGAAGTCATCGGCGAAGCTGTCGATGTAGAATACCTCAAAGAAGTCAAAGACGTAAACATCAACCCAGCCTTGATTGAAGAATTTGGTAAAGACATGAAGATTGTCTACACACCACTTCATGGTACTGGTGAAATGTTGGCTCGTCGTGCTCTTGCCCAAGCAGGATTTGACTCTGTTCAAGTTGTTGAAGCGCAAGCAACTGCTGACCCAGACTTCTCAACTGTAAAATCTCCGAACCCAGAAAGTCAAGCAGCCTTTGCCCTCGCTGAAGAACTTGGTCGTCAAGTTGGTGCAGATGTTCTTGTGGCAACTGACCCAGACGCTGACCGTGTTGGTGTTGAAGTTCTTCAAAAAGATGGTAGCTACCTCAACCTTTCAGGTAACCAAATCGGTGCTATCATGGCAAAATACATCTTGGAAGCTCATAAAAATGCTGGAACTCTTCCTGAAAATGCCGCTCTCTGCAAATCTATCGTATCAACTGACTTGGTAACGAAGATTGCTGAAAGCTACGGGGCAACCATGTTCAACGTTCTGACTGGTTTCAAATTCATCGCTGAAAAAATCCAAGAATTCGAAGAAAAACACAATCACACTTACATGATGGGATTTGAAGAAAGCTTCGGTTACTTGATTAAACCATTCGTACGTGATAAAGATGCTATCCAAGCCGTTCTTGTCGTTGCTGAGCTTGCTGCCTACTACCGTTCTCGTGGTTTGACACTTGCTGACGGTATCGAAGAAATCTACAAAGAGTATGGCTACTACGCAGAAAAGACAATCTCTGTTACCCTTTCAGGTGTCGATGGTGCTGAACAAATCAAAGCAATTATGGCTAAATTCCGTAATAATGCTCCAAAAGAATGGAATGCAACAGCTATCACTGTCGTAGAAGACTTCAAGGCACAAACTGCTACTGCTGCTGACGGTACTGTTACAAACTTGACAACTCCTCCAAGTGACGTGTTGAAATACACACTTGCTGACGGTTCATGGATTGCTGTTCGCCCTTCAGGTACAGAACCAAAAATCAAGTTCTACATTGCAGTTGTAGGTGAAACAAACGAAGAATCACAAGCTAAGATTGCTAACATCGAAGCAGAAATCAATGCTTTTGTAAAATAAAGATCTAAAAAGATGAGACCAAATAATCTCATCTTTTTTTCGTATCAAATCTAAGCAATTTTAGAAACTTTATGGCATACTAGACATATCAATGAAAGCGAGGTAATCTCATGGAACAATTTTTAGATAATATCAAAGATCTTGAAGTCACTACAGTTGCGCGTGCGCAAGAATCTCTTGATAAAAAAGAAACTGCAACCTTCTTTATCGGTCGCAAAACTTGCCCTTACTGCCGTAAATTTGCAGGTACATTGGCTGGTGTCGTAGCTGAAACCAAAGCTCACATTTACTTCATCAATAGTGAAGAATCAAGCCAACTCAATGAGTTACAAGCATTCCGTTCACGCTACGGAATCCCAACTGTACCAGGATTTGTTCACGTTGCAGATGGACAAATCAATGTCCGTTGCGACTCTTCAATGTCAGCACAAGAAATCAAAGATTTCGCAGGATTGTAAAAAATCAGCTAACAAGTCTTAAAATTACAAAAACGCATAATGAAGCCGAAGAACGCTTTGTGAAGTACATAGATTTTTAGGGTACGACAAAAATGTTGTATCCTTTTTTGTATCCCTTTTTTAAAAACAGGGTCTGTTTTAGGCTCTGTTTGTGACTCCTTTTTTCGCAAAAGAATACCAAAGACAAAAATAAAAAACGTTGATTTAACAACGTTTTATCAAGGAATGCAAAAGAATGCAAAGGAATAATGGAGCCGGTGGGAGTCGAACCCACGTCCAAACACCTGCCAACATATTTGTCTACAACCATAGGTTATGTATTAGTTTAACAGTCCCTCGACACATAACTCAAGCCTAGAAACTGCGAGTCTATCAATCTCTTATCAAGCCACTAGACAAGACTCAATCGTATCTCGCTAATAATAAGACCTGTCATTGAACACGAGCAATCCAAATCGGGTCACGCCTGCTGGTTTTTAGGCAGCTAGAGCGTAAGAAGTGTTATTTTTTGCAGTTATATTTAACTGAGCGTTTACGTCGCCACACGAGTCGCAAAATATGCCTCATAATGCCTGTCGAATCCGTAACGACCCCAAAAGACAATAAAACCATTATACCTTATCTAACTCAAAAATGCAAAAAAGAAATCAACTAACTACAAAAGATAGTCTTTCAAAGCTTTGGTCAAAACCTGATAACCAGTAACACTAAGGTGCAGTCCATCAGTAGTATAATCTTTTTTTAGTTGGCCTGCCTGATCTGTCAAACTATCAAAAACTGGCACAAATTCTACCTGCATATAGGCAGAGGCAAGCTCTTGATAGGCTTGATTCCACTCCTGTATCTTTTCATTCGTGCGGATATAGACTGTCTGCTTGTACTCCTCGCCTTCATTAACTGGCAAAATAGAAAGCAATTTTATCTCTGTCAATGGATAATCGCGAGCAATGGACTGTATGATAGCTTCGAGATTATTGAGAGCCTCATTCACAGGCACATCTTTTCCGATATCGTTCGTCCCAATTAAAAGGACAATTTTATCTACTGCTCCACCGTAAAGATGCGCATCTAGATTTTCTAATAACAGCCCTGTCTGATAACCTCGAATGCCTCGATTGACAATCGTCTTTGAAGTCCCAAATAGTTCCTGCAGAGGATAATATTCGACAATGGAATCCCCAATAAAAAGAATGTCTGGCTCTAGAACAGAAACCTGATTTAAGTGACGATACTTGGTTTGGATTTTACTTTGTTCCTTAAGGAGCCAATTTTCTAATAACTGTACTGCCACTTCATTCTCCTTTTTCTAACCAATTTTCCAAGACTTGGTAAACTCCTCCTTGGCTGTTGGCTGGCGCTAGAGCCGTCGCAACAGCTTTGGCTTTATCATCAGCATTTTCCATCGCAAAGGCAATTCCAGCCATTTCAAGCATTTCAACATCATTTTCACTGTCACCAAAAGCCATGATTTGTTGGGGATTCAAGTCCCAGCGCTTGAGTAATTCTTCCAAGCCCCATGCTTTATGAATTCCAGATTGAAGGATATCAATGCAACCATAGCCACTCGATACAGCCCGAACACGGCCATCAAAGAGGTCATTGATTTCTTCCAAGACCGAACTCAAACGCTCCTCACCAACAACCATACTCATCTTGAGCACACCACCAAAGAGGTCAGAGGTTAATTCATCCACAAACTGTATCCGTTGATAGAATTTTTCAATCATTTCTGGAGTCATAAAACTTTCAAGGTCTGTAAAAATGGTACCTTCCTTGACGAAACCACCCTTCATCCCCGTTACAACAAACTGGTCCTGACATGATCGATCCTTGAAATGAGCCAAAGCCTTATCGACAATGGCATCATCCCAAGTCTGAGCCTGAATCAGTTCATTGTTTTCAAAAATACGAGCACCGTTAGCAACAACCAGAACCACTCGATCCACCAAGTGGCCCAGTAATTGTCTCATGCGGTGAATTTCATTGCCCGTCGCGATGACAAAACGAATACCCTTTTGATCCAACTGATCTAAAATCTTTTCCAATCGTGGGAGATCCAGCTGGCCTCTAGCATCCAGCAAGGTCCCATCCATATCTGTCGCAATTACTTTAATCGTCATTTACTTCCCTCTGGATTCAAGCTAATCCCACTTCAATCCTACATGTTCGTTCATTTCTTTATAGGCTGCATCAATTCGTTCCTTAGTCGCTTCATCTAACTGGTCACGATGACTGCCACCCTCTATGAAGTCTTCCAAGATATAGGTTTGATAATGATATAAAGGATAGCCTTCTGGTGAAAAGGTTCCCTTTGGTGTTCGATTGACCCAAGTAGGATGAGCTTTAGCTGTTCCGATAGTTGTTTTTCCATCCTTCTTCTTAATGGTTACATCCATGAGAACACCACGTTCAGTCCACTTAGCATTTTCTTCATCTCCCATAGATTCAATCCGTTGATTGGAAATGAAGTTCCCCATTGAATAGATAATGAGTTTCTTTTCTCCATCTTTTTCAACCGTTTCAGATGGTTCAACAACGTGAGGATGCCCTCCAAAGATAATATCCGCTCCCCAATCGATCATCTTGTGATAAAGAGCTTTTTGTTCTTCAGTTGGTTCCAATCGATACTCAACACCCATCTGAGGCATGATAATGGTGATATCTGCTTCCTTCTCTGCCCGTTCAATTTCAGCCTTCATCTTATCTTCGTTTAAATCTGAAAGATAACGATTATAGTCTTCCTGAGAAATATACTGCTCAATTCCATTGAATCCATAAGAATAGGCCAAAAGAGCAACCTTGATCCCATTCACTTCCTTAATGACCAGCGGAGCCTGATCACGTGGTTCATGCGTATAAACTCCGATTGGAGTGATTCCGGCTTTCTCAATAATATCGGCCGTTGAAATAACTCCCTCAATTTGCGAATCCAAAATATGATTATGAGCTAAATCCAGCACATGATAACCTGCATCCTTAATGGCATCCATAACTTCAGCAGGAGCATTAAAGAGAGGATAACCCGCTAAATAGTGATCCTTATTGATGGTTCCTTCAAAGTCACCAATAGCTAAGTCTGCTTGCTTAAGCCAAGGAGTCACATACTCAAAATTCTCATGAAAGTCATAGGTACCGTCTTCTTTTTTAGCTGAAAAGAAAAGTCCATCGTGGTAGAGCAAATCTCCGTTGGCCATAATTCTAGCAGATTTTTCCTCTTCCTGCTCCTGAGACTTTTGCTTAGTCCCTTCTTGAGAAATAGTATCTCGTTTTTGACTGGTCAGAGGCATGCCTTGGAAACTTTCAAACAATAAGACCAAGCCCATTGATAAAGCAACTGCTAGCAAGAGTACCGCCACAAATCCTTTATTGCTCCACTTGCGATAACTCCTAAAAAAGTTTACCAAGCCCTTCATAAAACGAAAAGCTAAACCACCCTGATTTCTATCTTGTCTTCTTTGCATCTTCATTCTCCCTACTTTCTTATGCAAGCCTTTTCTTTTTATTATATCATAGATAAGTAATTCTTTCACAATTGATACTCTTCGAAAATCAAATTCAAACCACGTCANNTCTGCAACCTCAAAACAGTTTTTTGAGCAACCTGCGGCTAGCTTCCTAGTTTGCTCTTTGATTTTCATTGAGTATGAATTGAACTTCCTATCTATTTTCTATAAATCCTAAAGGCTGTAATACTTTCAATCCTTGTCATTTTGTGTTATCATGTAGAGGTAATGAAAGGAGAGAAAATGTCTGCTATAGAACGTATTACAAAAGCTGCTCACTTAATTGATATGAACGATATTATCCGCGAGGGGAATCCTACTCTACGCGCAGTTGCTGAGGAAGTCACTTTTCCCTTGTCTGACCAAGAAATCATCCTTGGCGAAAAGATGATGCAATTCCTCAAACATTCCCAAGATCCTGTCATGGCTGAAAAAATGGGGCTACGCGGTGGGGTAGGACTGGCTGCTCCTCAGTTGGATATCTCAAAACGCATTATCGCTGTTTTGGTGCCAAATATTGTTGAAGAAGGCGAAACGCCACAGGAAGCCTACGACTTACAAGCCATTATGTACAATCCAAAAATCGTCTCTCACTCTGTTCAAGACGCTGCTCTTGGTGAAGGAGAAGGTTGCCTATCTGTTGACCGCAACGTGCCTGGCTATGTTATTCGCCATGCCCGCGTTACTGTTGACTACTTTGACAAGGATGGAGAAAAACACCGTATCAAACTCAAAGGCTACAACTCCATCGTTGTTCAGCATGAAATTGACCACATCAACGGAATCATGTTTTACGACCGTATCAATGAAAAAGACCCATTTGAAGTTAAAGATGGTTTACTGATTTTGGAATAAAGAAAATCCCGTTGCAAGACGGGGTTTTGTGTTATAATAGAGGCATGAAAACAAATGATATTGTCTATGGCGTCCACGCCGTTACCGAAGCCCTCCTTGCAAACACTGGAAACAAACTCTACCTCCAAGAAGATCTCCGAGGTAAGAACGTTGAGAAAGTCAAGGAACTAGCTACAGAAAAGAAGGTATCCATTTCTTGGACTTCAAAAAAATCCCTCTCTGAGATGACTGAAGGTGCTGTCCACCAAGGTTTTGTTCTACGAGTGTCTGAATTTGCCTATAGCGAGCTGAATCACATCCTTGCCAAAACACGCCAAGAAGAAAATCCTTTGCTATTAATTCTGGACGGGTTAACTGATCCTCACAACTTAGGCTCCATCTTAAGAACCGCTGATGCGACCAATGTTTCAGGTGTCATCATTCCCAAGCACCGTGCTGTGGGAGTAACTCCTGTCGTTGCCAAAACGGCCACAGGTGCTATTGAACACGTTCCGATTGCCCGAGTAACCAACCTCAGTCAAACCTTAGATAAACTCAAGGATGAAGGCTTCTGGACCTTTGGAACAGATATGAATGGGACTCCTTGCCACAAGTGGAATACAAAAGGGAAAATTGCCCTCATCATTGGAAATGAAGGAAAAGGCATCTCTAGCAACATCAAAAAACAAGTCGATGAAATGATTACCATTCCCATGAATGGACATGTTCAAAGCCTTAATGCCAGTGTTGCTGCAGCCATTCTCATGTACGAAGTTTTCCGAAATAGACTATAAAAAAGTTTCCAGTCATCTGATTGGAAACTTTTTTATGATTATACTCAATGAAAATCAAAGAGCAAACTAGGAAGCTAGCTGTAGACAGCTCAAAGCACTGCTTTGAGGTTGTAGATGGAACTGACGAAGTCAGCTCAAAACATGTTTTTGAGGTTGTGGATAGAACTGACGAAGTCAGTTACATATACCTACGGCAAAGCGAAACTGACGTGGTTTGAAGAGATTTTCGAAGAATATAAGTTGGATCCTAACAAATTGATTTCTGAGTTCCTTATATAAGAAAATGAGCATCTCCAACTACGAGAATGCTCATTTTTTAGTATTGTATAGTCACATTTTTACATACGTTTCAAACGTTCAATCCGTTCTGAGATAGGTGGGTGGGTATAAAAGAGTTTTTTGAACCCTCCCCCTTTCTTAGGATCATTGATATAAAGTGCACTGCTGGCATCATCGACAGGACGACTCATTGGTTTACTGTTATCCAACTTATCTAGGGCATTAATCATTCCCTGGGGATTGCGAGTCAGCTCGACACTAGATGCATCTGCCAGAAATTCCCTCTGACGAGAAATAGCGAGCTGAACCAAGGTTGCAGCGAGAGGTGCCAGTACAATAGCTAGTAGGGAAACCACGAGCATAATGATTTCAAGACCATTTCCATCTCGGTCATCATCACTTCGTCTGCGACCTGCTCCACCCCACCACATCATACGACCTGCCATACCAGAAAGCATGGTGATAGCACTAGCAAGGGCAACTGCAATAGTCGAAATACGGATATCATAATTACGAATATGACTGACTTCATGTCCCATAACAGCTTCTAGTTCTTCACGATTCATGATAGCTAGTAGACCTGAAGTCGCAGCAACCGCCGCATTTTGAGGGTTAGAACCTGTCGCAAAGGCATTTAAGGCTGGATCATCAATGATGAAAACACGGGGCATAGGAATCTGAGCGACCATAGCCATATCTTCCACTACGTGGTAGAGATCTGGTGCCGTTTGTTCATCAACCTCACGCGCCCCGTTCATGGACATGACAATCTCTGTTGATTGAAAAATCATGGACAAGGCATAGATAAAGCCGATAATCAGTGCGATAACCAAACCACCAATCCCAGACCGCATAAAGAGGTAACCAACCGCATAACCAACAAGAGCTAAGAGTAGGAAAAATACCAGCAATAAAATCCACGTTTTTCGTTTATTGCTTGCAATTTGATCAAACAGCATCTTAGTCACCTAAACCGCTAAAATCAACCTTAGGAACTGCCTTTTCCTCTTCTGGTGTTTGAAGGAAATCTGCTGCTTTAAATCCAAATATTCCAGCGATAATGTTGCTTGGGAAAGTCTCTAATTTTACATTGTAGTTGCTGACAACACTGTTGTAGAGTTGACGAGAGTAAGAAATTTTATTTTCTGTGTTTGTCAACTCCTCTTGCAATTTAACAAAGTTGGCGCTTGCCTTCAAATCTGGATAGCTTTCTGCAACTGCAAAAATACCTGCAACCTGACGAGTGAGGGCATCACTAGCTTTCATAGCTTCTGCTGGTGAAGTCGCTGCTGCCACTTGGTTACGCAGTTCTGCCACCTTTTCAAGGGTAGAACCTTCATATTTAGCATAACCTTTTACAGTCTCAATCAAGTTTGGCAAGAGGTCATTTCGACGTTTCAACTGAACATCAATTTGGCTCCAAGCCTCCTTTGTTTGCATACGATTCTTAACCAAACCGTTATAGCTAACAATCACAAAAATAACAACAAGAGCGATAACTCCAAGAATAATCCAAGTCATGATATAAGTCCTTTCTACTTTTAGATTAGTACCAGTATATCAAATTTTTAATGATTGTGGTAAAATAAGATGATACTAAAGAAGGAAATAACTATGAAACCAGAAACATTTTACAACTTGCTTGCCGAGCAAAATCTTCCACTTTCGGACCAGCAAAAAAAGCAATTTGAACGTTATTTTGAACTCTTGGTCGAGTGGAATGAAAAGATTAATTTAACAGCCATTACGGACAAAGATGAAGTTTATCTCAAACATTTTTACGATTCGATTGCCCCCATTCTTCAAGGTTTGATTCCTAATGAAAATATCAAACTTCTTGATATTGGAGCTGGGGCAGGATTTCCTAGTCTTCCCATGAAAATCCTCTATCCTCAGTTAGATGTGACCATCATTGATTCACTCAATAAGCGCATCAACTTCCTCCAACTTTTGGCTCAAGAACTGGATTTGGATGGTGTTCATTTTTACCACGGTCGTGCAGAAGATTTTGCCAAAGACAAGAACTTCCGTGCTCACTATGATTTTGTAACAGCTCGTGCGGTTGCCCGCATGCAGGTTTTATCTGAATTGACAATTCCTTACCTTAAAGTTGGCGGAAAACTATTGGCACTCAAGGCCAGCAATGCGCCTGAGGAATTATTAGAAGCTAAGAATGCCCTCAACCTCCTTTTTAGTAAGGTCGAAGACAACCTCAGCTACGCTCTACCTAATGGAGATCCGCGCTACATCACAGTGGTAGAAAAGAAAAAAGAAACACCAAATAAATATCCACGTAAGGCTGGCATGCCAAATAAACGCCCGCTTTAAATTTTTAAGTAAAAAATATTTACAAAGTTTGCAATTTTTGCTATACTATCACAAGCAAAGGTTTTTAATGTCATCCCGTGAGGTGACGAAGACGCAGAAATATTTGAAACTTTTTAAAGTCTAGATTTTAAAGAAGTCTTACTCTGAGGGCCTATTGCTGTAAAATAATGGGCTCTTTTTTGATGCCCAAAAGTGAGGTTTATATGAAACAAGAATCAACTGTTGATTTGTTACTAGACGTTGACCAACGTCCTTCGGCTGGAAAAGGAATTCTCCTTAGCTTCCAACACGTTTTCGCCATGTTTGGTGCGACCATCTTAGTACCATTGATTTTGGGAATGCCTGTATCTGTTGCCCTTTTTGCTTCAGGTGTTGGAACACTCATCTACATGATTGCTACTGGTTTTAAAGTTCCAGTTTATCTAGGTTCTTCATTTGCCTTTATCACAGCTATGTCACTGGCTATGAAAGAAATGGGTGGTGATGTATCTGCTGCTCAAACAGGGGTTATCTTGACTGGTTTGGTCTATGTCCTTGTTGCTACCAGCATCCGATTTGTGGGAACAAAATGGATTGATAAACTCTTGCCACCAATCATTATCGGTCCTATGATCATCGTTATCGGTCTTGGACTTGCAGGTTCAGCAGTTACTAACGCTGGACTTGTGGCAGACGGAAATTGGAAAAATGCTCTGGTAGCCGTTGTTACGTTCTTGATTGCTGCTTTTATCAATACAAAAGGAAAAGGCTTCCTACGAATCATTCCATTCCTCTTTGCCATTATCGGTGGTTACCTCTTCGCACTAGCTCTTGGGCTAGTTGACTTTACACCAGTTCTTAAAGCTAACTGGTTTGAAATTCCTGGTTTCTACTTGCCATTTAGTACTGGTGGTGCCTTTAAAGAATACAATCTTTACTTTGGGCCAGAAACCATCGCCATCTTACCAATTGCTATCGTAACAATTTCTGAACATATCGGAGACCATACTGTTTTGGGTCAAATCTGTGGCCGTCAATTCTTGAAAGAACCAGGTCTTCACCGTACTCTTCTTGGTGACGGTATCGCAACTTCTGTTTCTGCCTTCCTTGGTGGACCAGCCAATACAACTTATGGAGAAAACACAGGGGTTATCGGTATGACTCGTATCGCTTCTGTCTCAGTTATCCGTAACGCTGCCTTTATCGCAATTGCTCTTAGCTTCCTTGGTAAATTCACTGCCTTGATTTCAACCATTCCAAACGCTGTACTTGGTGGTATGTCAATCCTTCTCTATGGGGTTATCGCCAGCAACGGTTTGAAAGTCTTGATTAAAGAACGTGTTGACTTCGCTCAAATGCGTAACCTCATCATCGCAAGTGCTATGTTGGTACTTGGACTTGGAGGAGCTATCCTTAAACTTGGTCCAGTTACCCTTTCAGGAACTGCCCTATCAGCCATGACAGGAATCATCTTGAACTTGATCTTGCCATACGAAAATAAAGATTAAGAATCTTGTCACAGAAAGAGAATGAACAAAAACGAGCTTCTCTTTACTAACCCCAAAAAGTTGCACAAATAATTATTGAAAGGATTTAGTTCTGTACTGCACAAGACTAAGTCCTTTTATAGTAAAATGAAGCAAAACAGTACATCATGTGGTATCGTCTGAAACAAGAACAAGACAAAAGAGCCTCAAAAAAAGGTATTGCAACTTGGCAATACCTTTTTGAGGTGCTTTTTGAAAGCCATCAAATGGTGACTTTTCAGAGGGAGCAAAAAACTGTCCTCTTTATATTTTAAACATTTAAATGTCTTCTTTAAACAGTTTATTAAAGAAACCGTCTGTGTTTTTAAGAAGGGCTTTGAATACCTTAGATTTAAGAGCAACAGTGTGAGAGAAGTCATCTGGTTTCTTCAAATCTTCTTCAACTGCTTTAACAAAGATATCCTTCAATTGTGTATAGTTGGTAATTTGACGACCATCAATTTCAATAGTTTCAAATCCTTTTTCTGCTTTTGATTTAACCTCTTTGAACCATTCTTTTTTCCACTCTTCAAGATTATTGAATTTATCCTTAGAAACTTTCTTAATAATGAAATCATCACCTAAGAGACCTTTATTGTCGTTATTAGCGGCGCCTTGATGTTTGCTTGAAACATAATCAATGAATCCATGTTCGTATCCATAGTAACCCCACATACGGAAGGCATTGTGCTTAAATGATAATGAACCTGGGGCACCTTTACTTGTATTACCACCATAAATACCAGCCATCATTTGAACATTAACATATGCTGAATTAGGCCTAAAGTCCTCTGGTCGGAATATACCATTACCTGGATTATTATGTTTGGTCATAAAGTTATTATCAACCAAATCGTTAATACTTGATAATTTCTTAGAACTCTCTTCTTGATTTAAGTCACGCACTTTGTCCCATTGGTGAGGACCACTTAGTTTATTTCTATCCATTGGCCGACGTATTTCACGGTCAATTTTCTTGAACCACTTGCTATTGTCACCATTTAATTTTGGAATTACAGCATCTGCTTCAACATAATCCAACATCATTAACGCTTCATTGTAGTTCTTCATGTAGCGATCAATATCTTCACGAGTTTTAAGTTTATCAGGATTATAATTGTACCATTGGTTACCATCATTTTGACGTTCAAATGCCATATTTAATCCAAGTGCGCCGTATTCACCTTGATGTCCGTGTTCTGCTGGAGTTTGTAACATACCCTGAGCAAATGCTTCAAGGTCTGTACCTTGTCGATGTCTATGCCCCCCCAGATATGCCATGCGGTCATTTACATGGGTAGTTTCATGTGTAAAAGCAGATGTGCCGTATTCACTTATTAAATCCGACATAACAAAATATACAGCATCCATAGGTTGAGGATCAGCAAAAATATAAGCATAAGCTCCATATCCAGGTTTATAAGCATGATACTTCCCAATACGACCAAAGAATTCCCTGACTGGAGTATAGTCTGGTTTTCCATTTCTATGTCCGAATCTATCAGGCCAGCCACCTGGAGCGTTATGATTATCCCATACAGGAGTTGGAACTACATTTTGACTCTTAAGAAGTTTATCGCGGACATTATCAGTAGCAAGACGTGACCAAAAATCTAAGTAATTAACTTGCTCTTTGGCACGTAGATTAATCTCTTTTTTAAAGGCTTCACGTTCTTCTTCAGTATTTTTGTTGTATTTTTCAAACGAACTAAATGAGATAGTATTATACGTTGAAATCATAAATAAATGTGCATTTTTCAAGTTAAGAAGAGGTAAAATCATACGCCCATGCTGCCCATTATTAATTCCTTCGTATAGACGATATTTTTTGTTGGCAAATGCAGGGTTCGTTGATGGTTGTTCAACTACATACGCGTTCTTTTCAATAGCTTTCTTAAACCAGTCATTTATATCTGTATGGTTAGTGAATAGCTTCATATTGTAATGTAAGAATCCATTTAATTCATTTATTCCGATTGTTCCACCTATAGTTTCACGATAAGCTTCTAAAGTTCTATCTCCTTTAACATTTCTTTCATTTGAACCAATTTTGATTAAGAAATCTAAAACATCAACATTCTTACCATAAAAATCAGGTTTAAACATCATAATATCTTTAATTGATAACTCATCGTATTTAAAACCATAATATTGATTTAAGTAGGCCAGCCCCATCATGATTTTAGCTTTATTATCTTCTACTTTCTTGAGTAAAGCACGCTCAACTACTTCCCCACCATTTAACTGATGATCTTCATTTTCTAAAATCTGACTAACAAGTTTTTCTAAGTTTCCTTTTACTTCTTCAAAGCTTTCTTCTAAATACAATCCTTTAATGTACTCAGTCTTCTTCTCAGGAGTGTTTTGCCAAGGCTTCTCACGTTTATCCATCAAAGCACGAACTTCATCTGAAAGTAAGGTAACACTAGCTAACTTCTCTTTAATACCGCTTGCTAACTGGTTACGATTCTTCATAACCATATTTGGAGTATAGACAATGTTTTGACCTGCTAAATCATACTCTTTTACTTGAGCTACTTTAGAGTCAGTTTTAGCAGTTACAGCTAACTCTTCTTTTGTACCATCAGCATAGTGAACCATAATCTTATCAATATCCGATAAATCAGTGACAAATCGCCCTGCTTTCATACCTGTTACAGACAGAACAGTTTTCTTAACAAGATTGGAATCATCTGTTAACTTATTCCCTTGGTTTACAATCCACTCTTTGTTATAAAATGGTTGCAGTTTTTCCAAGTTTCGATAAGCTAGGTTTCTTGTTTCTTGGTAGTCCTGAATCGCTTTATATTCGGAATCTCTATCAACGATACGATTTAACTTGTTTACGATTGGGGTAGAGATAACATAATCCTGAGCTGTGATACCTAATTTAGCAAATTTCTCTAAGGCCTCTGCTTCAGAAATACTTTTAATTTGTTTTGATTTGTTATATGAAGATAATCCTGAGGCAACACCGTCCACATAGTAGTTATTTTTGAAGTTCTCAAATCCAAAGTAAGAATCACCTGTATCCACTTCACGAGAACCATACATTATTTCCCCATTTGTGACTTTCATCATACTGATATTATTTTCAACAACACCCCAGTTATAGTTATCATGAATCAATCCACCACTACCACCGTGTTGTTGAAGTTTCATAGTACCTTTAACAAAAGAATTAGTTAAGCGACCATGTTGACGAACATCAAATTGATTACTTCCGTGGTTGACTTTAGCGACTAAACCACCAAACTTAGAATTGTTACCTATAATATCACCGTCAAAATAAACACTATCCGTGTTACTTCGCCAACTTTCGCTGACAAGTCCACCAGACCACCAACCTTTATTACCAACACTTGTAATGTTACCAATAAAGGCTACATTGCTCATATTGGATTCATCTAGCTTATTAACAGCACCGGTTACATCGTTATTTCCTGTTACTGAACCTACTACTTTGATATTCTCAAGTGTAGACTTCTTAAACATATTACCAATAGGTGCAACTTTATCAGCCCAAGGCATATTGATATTTACATTACCTAAGTTAAAGTTTTTGAGTGTAGCACCTTCAGCATCATTAAACAAAGGTCTTTCTAAGTTATGAATCGTGTACTGATGGTTCTCTACACTTGATAAAGTACCTCTAAACTTAGCCATAACATAAGCTTTACCTGCTGGTTTAACGTTAACTGCATTCAAATCTGCACCAAGTTTAAACTCACCGGTAGGATTTGCTTGCATATCTTTTGCTAAATCATGGAAATTGTAATAAACCTTATCTTCGGTAGCTCTTGGCTTTTCAAGATAATAAGTGTACGTATCTTTTAACTTACCGTCTTTATCACGTTGAACTAAGTCAGGTGCTTTTGCCGTTACCTTGTAAAGCTGCTTACCTTCTTCAATGACCTCTTCAATCTTATCAATTGCTAAACGAGTCACTTTGTTTTCTCTTGAGGTTACTTTTAAGTAATAGTTGTTAACATCACTTGGAAGAGAAGTTAAATGATTACTATCGCTTTCGACACCGCTTTCGTTTACTTGTACGAGACTGGTGTTTGCAATATCTTTCAACTCAACTTTTTTCAAATCCAAGCGAAGTGGTTTCTCTTCTAATGTTGCAGTTTCTTCTCCCTTACCACGGTCATAGGTCATAGTGGTTTCTATCTTATAGTCTTTGTAGAATTTTAAATCTTCTACCTGCTTATCTAATTGCTCTGAAGTTAAATCTACTGTTTTGACAATTTCATTTCCATCTTTAATTGTCGCAGTAATTTTATTGATCTTGACTCCATCTGTATTAACCAAATGATAAGAAAGATTTGCGGAGCGGTCTAATACATTTGTATCTGTTCGCTCCAAAGTCAAAACAGGAGCCGTTTTTTCTTTAGGCTTTTCTTTTGTACCTTTTACAAGAATTTCAGGCTTCATTTCTTTCAAAATAGTTACTGTTTCAACTGGTTCACTAATTTTTTTGCCATGTAACTCTTCATAGCTAGTAACAATTTGACGTTCGCCATCCTCACCAATTTGTTTAACAGAATCATCGCCTATAAATTTGGTAGGATCAGATTCTTCTATAGTCGTTTTAGAAATAGTCTCGGTCCGGATATCGGTATGTAAAGAAGGCAACTCTTCTCTTTCTGATGCAACTTCTGAAACTGTAGATATTGGTTCAGTATACTCTGGAATGTCGATAACAGGTGGCTCAATCAAGTTTCCATTTTCATCTACTCCTGTTGCACCTACTGGTTCCGTGTATTCTAGTTTCTCATGAACTTCAGGCTCAACAAGGTTTGCACCTATTGGTTGCGTATAGTCAGGCTTCTCATGAACTTCTGGTTCGCCTTTGTCACTTACTACTGCTTCCGGTAACTCTGGTTGGACTGCGGGTTCAACAATAGCTCCAGACTGTACGTCCTTATGTTCTACACCAGTCTCAGCTTCTTCCTTTATAACTTGAGTTTTTTTAGTACCTTTTTCGACTATTCTTGAAACAGGCGCAGTCGTTGAAGTTGAAACAATTTCTCGTGAAACCTCCTCCTTGTTTACAGAGAATATTCTGACGACTTCAACTTTCTTACCTACTTTACCTTCTTGTTTTACTCTTACAGTTCCTTCAGCTAAATCAGGATTTTCTTGAATTTCTTCTTGAAAATCTATTTTTGTCTCTATAGTTTCGTCACGATATAAGAGTTCAGGTTTGTTCAACTGACCCGATAAAACTTCATCCTGTGGATTTAATGTATTTACCCCAGTCTTTTCTTTTGGAGAATTCTTCTCCTCTTTCTTCGTTTCTAGATTCTTATGTTCTGCTAATTGTGCTTGAGAATCTGAAGATTGTTTCTCTTCTTTTCTTGGATTCATTAATTCTGTAGAAAGAGGTTTTTCAACTACTTGAACTTCTGTCGGCTTAGTTGAAGAAGCTGTTTTTTCTTCCTGAATAGCTTGTACTGTTGATGGATGGTCTACAAAATTCGGTGTAACACTATAATCTACCTTTTGTTGTTTTGTAGGAGTGGCTGCTGATTTTTCTTGATTATTTACTTTAGGCTCAGAAGTTATGTTTCCCTCTTTGATATATCCAACATATCTGTAACCTGAAATATCTTTAGGAAGAGGTAATTTTTCTCCAGAAGTCAATTCATAGTCCGTATTGTAATTTAGCAAAAGATGATTTTCTAAAGCATGAGCCGATACAAGAACACCGTTTCCTATTCCTGCAACCAATACTAAATGTAATACCGTTTTATTCTTAACTTTTTTCTTGGAAACAGCAAAAATTAAAATCCCCAGAGCCGCTAAGCTAGCACCAGCAACTAAGGCTTGCACCTCATTCTTGCTTCCAGTATTTGGCAATTCCGCCAGTTGATTTTGAGAATTTAACTTATAAACAAGATAATAAGTCTCATCATCATTCTCCACGTATGTCGGAATATCATAAACGAGCTGATTCTTTTCTTCTGATGATAGCTCTGAATCTGTTACATATTTATAGTGAACACCTTTAGTTTCTTGAGCATCCACAGATGAACTAGCTAATACAGACATAAAAAATAAACTTGAAATCGTTGCAGATACAAGTCCTACTGATAATTTTCTAAATGAAAAACGTTCTTGTTTTTCACCAAAATACTTTCCCATGATTCCTCCTTGAAATACAATTTATAAATGTTACAAAGACCTTTATTATATTAGTGTATTATCTATAAAAAAGGCAGTATACCTTAATTATACTCTTTATTTACCGAAAAGTCTTAAAATTTAGTAGCGTTTTCATACTTTGTTTTATATTTTTTTGGATAAAATAACACCTACCATGAAACTTCCACGGTAGGTGTTACTTATATCACTAATCGTTCTAAAAATGGTTTGAGGCAGTTGAAGAGAATTCCTTCTATCCAGCTTTCCTGTGCTGAGGAGAGATGCTCTGTCTGAAGGCTTTCTTTTAAAAAGTCTCGGACTTGTTCTGGTGCGATTTCAAACTCAAAGGCTTTCATTTTATAGAAAAAGTCTAGCAGATAGTCTGATAAGTATTCAGTTGAAAAAGGCACTTCTCCACTTTTTCGATATTCTAATAAGAGCCGAGCAAATCGGGCTTTTTCTTCAGGAAGCTCACGAAAATAGGAATTGAGGAGCCAGGTCTGCTTCTGCTTTCTTTCAATTGGATCCTGACTAGCAATTCGTTGGTCTTTTTCCAGCTCTTTTTGGTATTGTTTAACCTTGATAGCCCGTTCTGTCCGATTTTTACCAAAAAGAATTTTCTCCCACTTTCGTTCTTCTTGAGTCAGTGTCTCTGTAAATCCAAAGTAATCCTGATAAGCACGCTCTGCTGGGCCCATAGCTAGAACCAGATTGTCTGCATATTTCTTGGCGATTTTATCCCTCTTCTTGCGTTCTTTCTCTGCCTGGATACGGAGTTCTTGTTCGTAGTCAATTTTCTCCTTACCTAGCTTGACAAGGTAGAGTTGGTCATCTGGTTTTCCAAGTAAAAAGGGTTTGATATACTTTTCTAGGACTTCTTCCATCCGAGCCTTTTTCTTGGGCTCTGCCTTGGTCCAACTTCCTCCCTGAAAGACTTCTAGGAAAAGCTGGTAGTCTCTTTCAGGTGAGAACTGATTGCTACGATTGGGTTTGAAAACACCTTTTTCCCAGAGCCACTTTAGAAGTCGCTCGTCAAAGTCACTTTTATTGACCTTGATTTTTTCCTTTTTCTGGGCTTTTCTTGTCAGATTTTCAACCTTTCTGAGTAATTTTTCTTCCTCTTCCAGTTGCTGGTCAAGGGACAATCGATGAAAATGACGAACACAGTCGCTACCAATTGGAAAGAGGCGTTGACCTGTGACACAGTTAAAGAGTTCGTAGGCGTACTTGATGGCATTTCCACAGACACAATTGCTACGGCCGATACCGTTAAAAATCAAGGAAACTTCATTCCATTCCTTGGTAGCTTGTTCCCAAGTATCAGCTTTTGAAGCCTGTAAAACCGCATCATGTAGGGATTTTCTAACTGTAAGTGTCATGAGGTCTCCTTTCTATATTATACTTTTACAACTTGAACCTCGTCTTTACCTAGTAAAATCAAGTATTTTTCAATATTTTCAATCGAATAGGCTCGAGATAAAGCCTCTCCGTATAGGGCTAGCTGACCACGATAGCGGTCTATGAGTTGACTTGGTTCATCATAGCGGTCTGTCTTATAGTCGAACAGAATAATTCTGTCCTCATAAAGCAGATAGCCGTCCAAGATTCCACGTACAACGAAGTCTTCCTGACTCTTTTGGTCATGTTTGAGCATGGAGAAAGGTTGCTCGCGGTAGAGATTGTCGGTATTGGCGAGAATTTCCTGACCGAGTGCTGTGTCAAAGAATGCAAGAATTTTAGCAAGATTGATCTTGTCTCTGACAGCTGGGCTGGTTTGAACTTGTTTAAGAGTTTCTGTCAGGCTAGCAAGGGTTGGTTTCTGGCTGAGGTCAATTCTCTGCATGAGTTCGTGGGTAGCACTACCAATCTCAGCTCCTGTTACCTTTTCTTTGGTTGAAAAATCTGGCAAATCAAAGCTGATTTTCTTGTCTACTGACTGGCCTTGACCTGCAATCTCAACACCTTCCATATCCATAACTGGTTCGTAGAATTTCTTGATTTGACTTGGAGTTTGAACGCTAGGCAGTTCAATGGCTGCGCGGTGAAGAGTATTATAAACTTCCACCTCTTTTAGCATTTCAAGAGCTTCTTTGATGGTTTCAGACTGACGATTGTCTGCTTGGGATCGATCTTGGAGAAGACTCTTGGTTTCCAACTGACCGATAGCTTCTCTGGTCAACTGATCTTCTCCAACAAAACGATAGCTAAAGTTGAGATAATCCTTGGCAAATACTTTGCTGATAGCCCAAATCCAATCTTGGAAATTCTTGGCTTGGAGTCTAGTAGTACTATTTAGTTTTCCATTTTTAGCTGCTGGGTATTCCTTTGCTTCCAGCTTTTCACGAGATCCCTTACCGACAAGATAGAGCTTTTTCTCAGCCCGTGTCATGGCAACATAAAGAAGGCGCATCTGCTCTGAATAGCTTGCTAGCTGTAATTCTTCTTCATTCTGCCTATAGGTCAGGCTAGGAATGGAGAGTTTGATGGTTTTAGGATAGTGATCTTCCACTGCTCCTGTATCTATCTTGGCAATATACTTGACACCTAGTCCATTTTTACGACTGAGAATGACTTCTGACATGCTGTCTTGCTTGTTGAAATCTTGATCCATATTGAGGATAAAGACGTAAGGAAACTCCAGTCCTTTACTCTTGTGAATGGTCATGAGCTCTACTGCATCCTTGGGCGGTGCGACAGCCACGCTCGCAAGATCGTGCTGGGCTTCTAAGACTTGGTTAATCATACCAATAAAACGTGACAAGCCTTTGAAGTTGCTCTTTTCAAATTGATCTGCTCTCAAAGCTAGGGCATAGAGATTGGTCTGTCTAGCAGGCCCATTTGGCAAAGCCCCAACATAGTCATAATAAAAACGGTCATTGTAAATCTTCCAAATCAAGTCATAGAGGGAGTGGGTTTTGGCATACAAGCGCCAAGAAGCCAAGATATCCATGAATTGATTTAGTTTCTCAGCTAGAGCTGTGTGAATCAAGCCTTTTTGACTACTTGCCATTTTTTGTGCATTGACCAGTTTCTCATAGAGATTTTCGTGGACTTTATCCTCTGCTTTCTGAAGGGACAAACGTGCTAACTCGTCCTCATCAAAGCCAAACATTGGAGACTTCATAAGGGCAACCAAGGCATAGTCTTGCAGGGGATTGTGAATGACACGGAGGGTGTCTAGCATAACTTGCACTTCTAGGGATTGGAGATAATTGTTTTGCTCTCCGTCGGTTTTGACAGGAATCCCGTACTCTGACAAAGCGAGAAGAATCTGGTCATTACGACTGCGGCTGGAGGTCAGAAGAGCAATTTCTTTAAAGGCAACACCTTTCTCCTGATGGAGTTTAAGAATCTCCTTGATAACCAGGCGCATTTCGCCTGTTAGTTTCGTTTCTGCCTGCCCCTCTTCTTCCTCACTTGTGTCGTCCTTATCGTAGATGAGAAATTCTGCCTTGTTGTCTGGATTAGGAGTCAGTTTGGTATTGGCAAAAACAAGCTGGTGCATGTTATCATAGTTGATTTCGCCGACCTCTTGGTCCATAAGGCGTTCAAAAACATCATTGGTTGCTGATAGCACTTCTGAACTACTACGGAAATTTTCTTTGAGGAGAATGAGCTTGCCCTCTTTTGGATTTTGCGCATAGCGTTGGAACTTCTCATTGAAAATCTGCGGATCTGCCTGACGGAAACGGTAGATAGACTGCTTGATATCTCCCACCATAAAGCGATTGTGGCCATTAGACAGCAATTCCAACATCCGTTCTTGAATGTGGTTGGTATCCTGATACTCATCGACCATGACTTCATGGAAGCGCTCCTGATAAGCCTCACGGACTTGCGGGAATTTCTCTAAAATCTCAATGGTGTAATGGCTAATATCAGCGAATTCAAAGGTATTTTCCTGGCGTTTACGCTGACGATAAGCCTCTACAAAATCACTCATGAAGGTTTGGAAAGTCTTAGCTAGTTCCCATGTGTCTCCATGATAACGTTCTTGATAGTCGAGGATCGTTATCTGGTCTGCTAGTTGTCCTAGTTTAGTAAACTGGGCCTTTCTCTCTTCATTGTAGGCATCGACCAGTGGCTTCAAATCAGCCTTACGACTGGCATTCGTCAGAGCCCGACCATTTTTCTCTTTTGAAATTGCGACAACACGCGCAAGCACTGCTTGATAAGCCTGACTATCGGACTCCTGATTCAAGGAGCTAATTTCGTCTAGAATCAACTTAACATTTTCTAGATAAGCAGCCTTTGGAAACTCCTTGGCATCATTATCCAGATGGTAACGGAAGAAACTTTCCAAGTCCCAAAGCGCCTGTTTGATTTTCTCAGTTAGTTTTTCTTTTTCACTGGTAAAATCAGCTTTTTCAAAGCCTTTGAGGAAAGATTCACTCAGCCATTTCTGAGGATTGCTAGTGGATTGAAGAAAGTCATAGATTTTATAGACCTGCTGGCGTAGCCCCCGTTCATCTTTGCCACGTCCAGCAAAATTTTTCAGCAAATGACTAAAGATCTCTTTCTGTTTACCTTGATAATGGGCTTCAAAGACATCATGAAAGACTTCGTTTTTTAGAAGAAGTTGCTCGCTTTGGTTTTGTAAAATACGGAAATTAGGTGCAATATCAATCAGATAGCCATGTTTGCCAAGGAATTTTTGTGTGAAAGAGTCCATGGTTCCGATGGCAGCATTTGGTAGGTCTGCCAACTGGCGTCCCAAGTGTTGTTTGAGGTCAACATCGCTGCTTTCTTGGATTTGTTGGCTGATTTTTTTCTCCAAACGTTCCTTAAGCTCTGTAGCAGCCTTGACGGTAAAGGTCGAGATGAAGAGTTGACTGATTTCCACACCACGCGCCAATTGGTCCAGAATGCGCTCTGCCATAACAAAGGTTTTCCCAGAACCAGCCGATGCTGAAACCAGGATATTCTGACCAGAAGTGTAGATAGCTTCGATTTGCTCGGCAGTTTTCTTTTGTTCCTTGCTCGAATTTACTTCTGCTTCTTGCAAGTTTTGAATTTCCTCCTCAGTTAAAAAGGGAATAGGCTTCATCGATTCAACTCCTCTCTTATTTTTTCAAACCAAGCTTGCTTGAGTTTTTCTCCAACCAGACGCTTGCCATCAGTTAAGTCCAACTTTTCTAGAAAACGGGCTTGGCCCAAGTGGTAATTGGCTTCAAATCCTGTGATGGCTTGATGTTGTTGAACATACGGTGCAATACTTCTGCCATTTTCGGTATAAGGGTTAATGGCGAACTGGCCTGCTAAAATCTTCTCAGCAGCTTTCTTGTAAAGACAGGCATTGTAGTCCAGTAGGAGCTGGAATTCCTCATCCGTCAGCTGATTAGCCTTGTTTTTGTTATAAAATTCGCCCAAATGACTGCTTTCTTTTTCTAAAAAGAGGCCTTGGTATTTCATTGACTTGCTGGCTTCTACTACTGCACCTGCTAGATTTTTAACGGCCATCAGAGATTGGACGGGCTCAGCCATTTCCAAGTACATAGCACCAAAAAAGTTGTTCTCTCCTTCTCTTTTTAAGGCAGCTAGATAGGTTGGCAACTGGGAATTGAGTCCATTAAAGAAATGAGGAAACTGGAACTGAGTTAGACTAGACTTGTAGTCTACCACTCCTATCGCCCCATCAGCTTTCAAACGGTCAATACGGTCAACCTTACCTCGTACAAAGACACTGCGACCATTGTCCAATTGAATAAAAGCTTGGTCTTTGCCGCCAAAATTTGCTTCCTCTTTAATAGTCTCGATTGATGGATTGTGTCGGAGAATATGCCCAGTCGTCCGTGCAACATCAAGCAGAACTTCCTTGGTAAACTGGGCTTCCAAACTTTCCTGATAAATTGCTTCAAATTCGCGTTCTTGACTGGTTTCTTTAATAGCTTGTTCTAAACGTTGGTCAAAGGAATCTTCGTCAGGAAACTGCAAGGCACGTTCAAAAATGCGGTGTAAGAAATTTCCGTGACTGCGGGCATCAGGACGCAAACGTAATTCCTCCTGTAAGCCTAAGACATAACGTAGGAAATAACTGTATTCATTGCGGTAAAACTCCGTCAAACCGGAGGTAGACAGGTAAAACTCCTGATCAGTTGGATAGAGAGCTTGCAAGGTGTCCTTGGTCAAGGGCTTACTGCTTGGACTGGTTGGGAGGGCAGGATTTTCCAGACCTTGCTGGTCTAGTTTTTTACCCATGACACGCGCCAGAACCTTAATAAATGTCAAATCTTGCCCAGTCTCACTCATCTCATCCTGCTGGTGATAGACAACTAGGCTAGATAAAAGACTGTGATATGAGCCCATATCCTCCTTAGACAGCCCTTTGTGATTCATCCTCTTCTCTCTCCGACTAAATCCAAAATGGACCAGCTCTTGAAGATAGGCAGATTCTTTGCTTTCGCTTTCATTAAAAAGGCTTGGAGCCGACAAAACCAACTGCTTACGGGCAGAATTGACCAAGGAAAGCATAGTATAGCGATTTTTCTTGAGGTTTTCACTGCTGGCAATCAGCAATTGTGCCCCATCTTCTGTCGCTTGGTTTAGTCTCTGTCTTTCTTCGTCTGTCAAAAGACTGGTGTTTTGCGCAATTTTTGGTAAATTGTCCTGAGTCAGCCCAATGGCATAGACAAAGTCAGCCGTTAAGGGGGCAATCAAATCGTAACTCTGTACCAGAACAGTGTCCACTGTCGCTGGAATGGTGCGATACTGAGATAAACTCATTCCAGAGTGGAGCAAGGCTAGAAAGTCCTCTAGACTAACCTGCGAACCAGCAAAAACGGTCGCAAATTGTTCTAAAACATGGCAGAATGCCTTCCAAACTTCGGCTTGTCTTTCCTGTTCAAGAGCTTCCATAGTGGCTGTCAAAACTTGTAACTGCTTGGTCACAGCTCCTTCTTTTAGAAAGACATTCCATTTTTGTAGGAGGTTTTCAGCCTTCTGTTTTCGGCTGGCAAATAAGGTTTCAAGTGGCGCCAAAACTCGCAGACGAAGGGCATTCAAACGTTCCAAATCAAATTTTCCGTGGTGGGATTTGGTAAATGTTTGCTGAAAGGCTAGCATGCCATTGATACCAAGATAGCGGATATATTGCTCAAATGAGTCAATATCAGCCTGACTGAGGTCGGTATATAGACCTGTTCTGAGAAGGTTAATCAAATCCTCCTGACGGAAACGATAGCGTTTTAAAGCCAAAATAGACTCTACAAACTGTGTCAAAGGGTGGTGCGCCATGGATTCGCTTCTACCAAGATAGAAAGGAATCTGATACTGGTCAAAAATGGTTTTCAGCGATAACTGGTAAGAAGCTACATCCCCCAAGAGAATACGAAAATGCTTGTAACTCAAATTTGAGTTCTCGTGCAATTTCTGACGAATACTACGGGCTACCAATTCCAACTCTTCTTTTTGTGTTAAACAAGACCAGATTTGTAAGTTTTCACGGTCTTTCTCATCGACCTCCAAAGTGAGTTCTGAAAAGTCATAAGAAGACTCCAACAAACGAGAGGCCTTATCAAAACTATCCATCTGCTCATGAGTTTGAGAATAATCCTGGGCAGGTGTTTGGTATTTAGCAGCTAAATGATGGAGAAACTCCACACTGGCTTGATAAAGATTGCCTTCAGCGAATGGGCTGGTATAAGCTTTCTTACTAGCATAAGCCCCAATAACAATCTCAACACCCTTACCGTGAAGTAAGTCCACAATTCGATCTTCTTCGGCAGAAAAACGGGTAAATCCATCAATAACCAAGGCGATTTGAGTAAAATCACTACTAACTTTGTCATTCTCAATAGCCTCAATCAAATGGGATAACTGACTTCCCTGAGCTAACTGCCCTTGGTTAAGATAGGCCGTTACTTTCTCAAAAATCAAGAGTAAATCGGCCCTCTTGTCCTCATCCCTCAAACTCTCCAAGTCCAAAAAACTCATCTGAGCTTTGGTCATCTCGTGGTAAAGCTCAATCAACTGCTGGATAAATTGAGGATCCTGCTTAATCGCACCATAAACACGTAAATCCTTGGGATCGAGTGCCGCAAGACACTTATAAAAGGCCATCCCAAGACCAATATCATCAAGACTGGTCTTGGCAGGCGAATCATTCAAAATCAGGTAACGAGCCATCTGAGCAAAGCGCGTGACGGTAATCGCAAAAGAAGCCTGCTGGAACAAGCATTCCAGCACGGCGCGTTCCTTTTCAAAAGAAAGAGAGTTGGGAGCGATGTAGAAGACCCGCTTGCCAGCAGCAACTAGCTCTTCCGCCTCTCTGGTTAGAATTTCAGTCAAAGAAGTCCGAATATCAGTATAAAGTAATTTCATCTCAGCCTCGTTGGAATTTTTCATTACCTTTTATTATACCATGATTAGCCTCGTAAATCTGTTAAAATATTTAGGCCATCCTTTCTTTTCTCCATCATCTACTAAATCTTAAATACTTAGCTTTACTTGTATTAGATAGAATAAATCTGGCTACTGAAAATCACATAATAAAAAAGCCTCGGTAACAAGGCTTTGAGTTTTATGATTGTTTCTTAGGTACGGAATACACTTCAATGTTTTGTCCTAGTACCTTGATGTCGACTGGTAGATTATCTGATTTATCGCCATCAACATCGGACTCTAATTCGATATCAGAAGAAATTTTAATAGTACGCGCTTTTATATATTCAATATTTTCATTCTCTACAAGATCTCCTTTTAACAAATCCGGAATCAAAGATAATTTAGAAAATATGGAAGCATCTTTCAAAATTAGAATATTTGCATATCCATCCTTGTTTTCTTCAAAGATTTTTTTATCGGCAAAATAATTTGTTAGAAGTACTAAAACATGACTTGCTTCCCCAAGGTAATTTCCATTTTCGGTTTCGACTTTAATGTTAAAGACTTGATCTGTCATGACGGACTTCATGGTATTAACTGCATAAGCCAAGATACCAAATTTCGTTTTATCTTCAATTTCAACATTATGAATGGCTTCAGGGAGAGACCCGATACTAAAGATATATCCAAAATAGTGACCATTTGCTTTTCCGATATCAATCTTATCAGTTAAATTGAAATCTAGTTCTTCAATAGCTCCGTCAATATCTTGATTGATTTCTAAAAGTTTTGTAATCAGGTTACCAGTACCACCTGGTATAATTCCCAGTTTAGGAATATAGTCCCTTTCAGCAATCCCTGAAATGACTTCATTGACTGTACCATCTCCACCAAAAACTAGAATTGATTCATATCTTTCTCTAGCAGCTTCTTCTGCGAAATTTGTAGCATCTTTGGCTTTTTGAGTAATTTTAGTTTCCACATCATCAAAATACTCTCTTGCTTTATTCTCCAGCTTCTCTTTGTAATCTAAAGCTTTTTCTCCTCCAGAAGTTGGATTGATAATTAGCATTATTTTTTTCACTCTGTATTTTCTCCTTAAAATTGAAATAGAAAGGTTATTCTCGATGAAAATCAAAGCGTAAACTAGGGAACTAGCTGTAGGCTACTCACAACACTGTTTTGAGTCTGTATATTAGCCTGACGTGGTTTAAAAAGATTTTCTAAGAGTATTAACCTGATGACACATGACATTTGCGTATATTGCTATTATACAATGAAATGTTAAAAAATAGAAATAAATTGCTTTTAATATCGGTTTTTATCTCATATTAAAAAATGATCTATTTTTTAATAGTAGGTTATTCTTAATCATCCAAATTAGTCTCTCTCCTCCACACGATGGAATATAGTTCGTAGATATTATTGCTATTTTCTAGTTCCGGATAAAGATAAAACTCACTTGAAAGAAGATTTTCCCCATATATAAGTCAGTCTTTGTCTGACTAGCTACTAGCAGATAGACGAGTTAATGTTTATTGTCTACTAATCTGAAAATGAAAATACTTCAGAGGCAGGCACAGCTAAGCATAGCAAAAACTTAATTTTAGGAGAATCTGAAGTATCTAGTATTACAATAAAAGGCATCTTATCAAGTGTTTGGAGCACTTGATAAGATGCGCTTTCCTGTTTGTTAAGATTTTTCTCCAACTTTATTATCATTTAAGATAAGACGCTTCCATCATGTTTTGCATCATCATCAACAAACTGTTCTTTCACCAAATCCTTGATATCACTTTTGATACTTTTAGTATCTATAATAGAATCTTCACCAAGTTGGTGAAATGTCGCCTTATCTCTAATAGTATATTCTTGTTCATCGTCATATTTTTTAGTTATCAATCGAATCATCTTTCGTCTTAAAGATTTTTCCCCTTTGATGTTTCCTCTTTCTTTTATCCATGCCACTGCTAAAATGACCAGCATTAGACAACCGACATAACCTAAAAGAGGATACATAATGGAGACTAATTCTTTAAATCCCATAAAAGATAAACCAT
Organism: Streptococcus sp. 53; assembly: GCF_013276565.1. Lineage (GTDB taxonomy): Bacteria > Bacillota > Bacilli > Lactobacillales > Streptococcaceae > Streptococcus. Next base: position 72,542 of record NZ_VMLG01000023.1, on the reverse strand, counting down.
ATCCTATAGCGACCGTAGCAATTAGAATAGGGTAAAAGCGCTTAGGTTTGTTTGAAGAGAAACGTTTTGCCAAGGCATAAAATAAACTGAAAGCTGTATTAAAAATGAGTCCAAAAATAATTAGAGCATACAGTAAAGAAAATAGAGGATGAATTTGCTCCGCAATGGTTAACATAGGAATATCAACAGTTGAAACAAGTTTTATATTGGCGTATAAAATACCAGTTGCTACGGTAATAATCAAACTAACTACAAGTCCACCTAAGAGACCACTTTTTTCCGCAACACCAATTCTCATGACAGAACCTCCTAATACAAATGCCATGGATACACCAGTCATAACAGTTAGTGCGAAATAATTTAGTAAAGAAACCCATACATTGGGCATCGGAGAAGAAAGTGTAGCTGTGATTGCTTCTAATTCTTCAAAATCAAAACTTTTCCCTACGAACGTATGGACTGCCATAATGATAATCATGACAAAGACCAAAGGAGTAAATATCCCAAGAACGCTGGTAATCTTTTCAAAATTAAGAAAACTGACAATAATGACCAAGATAGCACAAATCAATCCTCCCAACCAAAATGGCAAACCAAATTGTTGGTTAAGGTTTGAACCAGCCCCAGCAATCATAACAAAACCAATTACAAAGCAGGAAACAATTAAAGCAAAATCAAGAATCTTATTAGTAATAGGCCCGGCAATTTGGGAAAGAACTTCAAAATGATCATTTGAACGGAAATAGCTTCCTAAGGTAATGATAATTTTACCAAAAATAATACTTATGATTCCAAGAACAATCGTTCCAACGATACCCCATTTACCAAAACTAACAAAGTATTGCATTAAATCTTGGCCCGAAGATAATCCAGCACCAATAACAACACCGACATAAGCTAATGCTATATTTAAAATACGTTTTAACACTATTTTCTCCTAACCGTTATCACTACAATCAATGACTGTCTATTTAGTATACTATTTTCTTATATTATTGTCAAAAATATAAGAATTAGAACCTCGTACATAGAAATATTTCTACACGATATAGCAAGATAACACAAGGACTAGTCAGCTACTAATTAAAATTCTATGGTAATCAGTTGTTGGCTGCTCTTACGCCAGACAAATATCACAAAATAGTAAACTTATAAAGGATAAAATTCTTGAGAAAAAGACCATCCTACTCTTCAAGGTAAAGAATAGAATGGTTTAATAAATATTTGTTTTGGAGCGATATCTAAAAATTGAAACCAGACAATCTATAATGAAATCAAGACCCCAAAAAATCGGGTGGTTTATTTGTCCTGCACCTTACGGAGCGAGACAAATAAAAGCCAGTATTACTACTGACTCTTACATCATTTTGATTTATAGTATAAACTTATGCTTCTGGTTTCGTCGTAACTGACTCACTACCTTTTAACAAAGCAAGTAATTTTTCTGCCTCTGTCATGATGTCATTATTATCCATGGTTTGCAGGCTCAAGTTACCTCGTAAACTAGCCAGGGTTTCAGTCGCAGTAGCTTTCAGACTAGCATCCGTTACTTTATCAAGTAAAGCTTCTACTTCTTTGAGTTTAGCTTCTACTTTTGCAGTCTCTACTTGATGGACTTCTGGCTCTTCTGTAGTATCTTCAGCTTCTTCCTCTGTCTCGTCTTCATCAGTGCTCGGTTTATAAAGATTATCTGCTGAAGGATTTAAAGCTGCGTGATTCTCTTCTTCATCAGATTCAGGGCGAGTTGGCTCACTTACTTCATCATGTTCCTTATTTTCATCAGGTTTACCGTCTTGGTCTGCCTTATTTTTACGAACATGGTCGCTAGCATTCCCCCAACCATTATCTGAATGAGGACGTTGGTCCGGATGTTCAACGTAGTATTTTACAGTCGCAAATAAATCTTCTAAGGTATAACCCTCAGGTGCCTTATAGAGTCCTTCGTCAAACCATGCAAACTTAAGATTATGATAGTGATCAAAGTGAGGAATTATAAAGTAACCATTCTGTACAGCTACAGTATACTGTAAATGATTTGGTATTTTTTCTAATGGTACCTTGTTCTCAGCTGTTACGCGGTTATAGATAGCTTCTGTCCCTGTTGCCTCTGGTTTTGCTTCAGTAGAATTTGGAGCTTGTAAGCCTTTTTCTTTAGCATAAGCCTGAGCTGCTGCCCTTTCAGCTTCAGATAAGCTGTCTTTTTTAATCCAGTGGCTATGGTTCAAGTGTGGAGTGACGTAGGCATTTCCTGCATCACTTTCAATATCATGTTCGTCAAAAATGTAGCCATCTGAGGTTGTATATTTACCTGCTAATTTCGCTAATTTAATTTCATCGTTTGTATAGGCAATTTGAGCATTTGGTTTGCCAAGGCGTTCTGGGTGGGTAATCGGTGCTAGAAATGCCAATAAATCATCTACCAATTTTACTTTATTATTAGAAGATTCATTATTCAAGCGTTCTGCTAATTTGTCTAAGGCTTGGAAATCAACAGCACGCCCCTTATTTTCAGACAAGGCTTTATGAGCCTGGGTTAACAGATTATAAGCTTTATCATAAAATTCTTTGTCACGAGAAGAGACGTTTTCTTTCTTCGCAACTAGAGCATGTGTCTCTTGAGTTTTCTTAGACAAGAGATTTTCAATAGCATCAATCTTATCCTTAGCCAAGTCTTTAGCAAAAACATAGTGACTGACACCAGCAATTTCCACAACATATCCTTTTCCAACTTTTCTAACAACCTGTTCTACTGCAAAATTAGTTTGTTTTTTCTCAGTTGACGGTTGAGCTTGTGGTTTTGGTGCTGGTTTCAAATAATGCATTCCTGGCACGACTGCACCATTTTGCCCTTTTAACAGAATCATTCTTGCAATCTTCTGCTCTAAATCAGACATTTGTGAATAAGGGATAAAGTGATAATGATTTCCGTGAGGCACAGCAACACCATTTGCTGTACGATCTGTTATTTGTGCTGGGTCGAATACCAAGCCATCCGATTCCACATGTCGTTCTGACAAAGGTTTGGCATACAATTCACGTAAAAGGCTTGAAATATCTTCCCCTTGATTCTGATGATAAGTTGGAGTGACAGTTAGATTGTGGTTCTCTGACAAGCTTGGTTGAGCTGGATTTGCATTATGACTAAAACTTGAAGAAGGACGAGACCCCTGCTTCCCATTCCAATAGGCTTGGGCTGCAGCCAATTCCCCTGCAGACAAAGCGCCTTTTGGTATATAGTGGAAATGATTGCCATGCGGTACAATAAAAGCGTCTCCTGTATCTTCAATCACATCTGTCGGACTAAAGACATACCCATCATCCGTTGTATAGGCGCCTCCAGTTGCTCGATTCGGTGCTTGCGTATTGAGATTAAAGTTTGGTGTAATGGTTGAACTTGGTTTATCTGTACTGCTTGGTTTCGTATTATCAGAATGCTTTTGAACTGGCTGACCTCCAATTGGTAGATTTCGAGCCAATTTTTCTTCCAAAGCAGACATTTGCGAATAAGGAATGAAATGGAAATGATCCCCGTGAGGAACTGCCACACCATTGGCTGTACGTTTTATAATCTGTGCTGGGTCAAATACTAATCCATCAGACTCCACATGACGTTGGCTAAGTGGCAAAGCGTACAATTCTTGAAGGAGACTAGCTAAGTCCTCACTTTGACTTTCAGAATCTGTTGCAGGATTTTGAGGTGTCTCAGATTGACTCGTTCTCACACTAGATCTTGTTTCTCCCCTGCTAGAACGATATGCAACCGTACTTAATTGACCGCCTTTTCCAGATAAGAAGGCTTGGGCAGCAGCTAATTCACTAGCAGACAAATCACTCTTAGGAATATAGTGGAAGTGATTGCCATGAGGAACAATATAAGCATCACCCGTATCTTCTATAATATCAGAGGCATTAAAGATATAACCATCATCCGTTGTATAGCGTCCTTGGGCTCTGGCTGCAGCAACAGCATTATCTGTACTTGAATTATGATTATGACTGTGTTCCTGCTTCTGACGTTTAATCTCTTCTTTTGTCCGAATATTGTCCGCATGGGCCGCATCTTTAAGGTAAACATAGTATTTCCCGTCTACCTTAATGACATAGCCACCCTTGATTTCATTGACAATGTCTGCATCCTTCAACTGATAATTAGGATCTTTCATGAGAAGTTCTTCACTGATGATAGCATCATAAGGAACCTTACCATTATAGTAATGATAATGGTCTCCATGAGAGGTCACATAACCTTGATCCGTAATCTTGATAACAATTTGTTCGGCGTTGATTCCCTCTCTCTTACTGACTTCATCTGGTGTCAAATTTTCTGCCTTTTGACCAGCCTGATCACCATCTATATAAGCAACTCGATTAGACTCTTTCTTAGCCTGACCAGCCTGATACCGACCAAGTTCATAGGAACAAACACTTAGGGCAAGAACTGCCACTGAACCTGCGACATATTTTTTATTGATTTTCATTCTTTCCTCTTTTCTTAACTCTATTTGATTCACTATAAAATAATAAACCAGTTAATTAACTAGTTAATAGTTTACTCTTTTTAGTATTGCTTGTCAAGAATTTTTCGTATAAATAGTGAAATGAAATAAAAACCAAACAAATTGATTAGGGAATTATCATAGATTGAGATAAGATGTGACCAAATTTATTAGGAAACTCAAATTAATTTCTAGAAATGTTTTAGTAATTACTACGTACTTTTGTAGATTCAATCTATTATAAAACCAATTTCTAACAATGTTTTAGAAAACAAAATGTAGCATTCTAACTTCAATTCGATATACAGAATAAAAAGGACGTTATTCTATCCAAAAATAGAACAATGTCCTTTCAAGTAGATTATTATTAGTCAAAATATTCTAAGGTTTTATTTGCTTAAGAGTTTTAATATCATAGGTTACTAAATCCCCATTCTTATTATAAAACTGAACTCCTTCTGATGAAAAAATAAGGTATTTAGAATCAATTTGAGCAATTTGTGCTATTTGGTTTATATGATTTTTTAAAGTATCCTTATCTAATCCATAATCTGGTATATCATCATAATCATTTTCTTTATTTTCTGTATGTGATTTTTCTTCTTCACCAACTTTTTCGACTGAAGGATTGCTGCTAGTCGCATCTGCCTCATTTTGATATTTATTATCCTTTGGTTGTTCATCAACCTTATTTGAATCCGTTGCATCTTTCTTTGTTTCCGATTTCTTATCTGAAGAAACTAGATGTGAATCAGAAGAACCATTTGTTGTTTCTTTTCCTTCATTTCTTTTAGCTATCAACTCTTGAGCTTGTTTCCACTCTTTCTCTGATAAGTCAGACTGAGTGACACTTCTCAACGAGCCACCGCTAGCTTTTGGAATACTGAAAGATTTATCTGCCCAAATATAGGTTCCCTTTGCCAATACATCCTGAGGATCAAAAATATATCCATCAGGTGTTGCAAACTTGCCTTCTTTAAGTGCTTTCTGAACTTCTTCCGCAGAATGGATAATTTGCCAGTTCTGCATTCCAGGACGTTTTTCAAGAGGAGTTACATTAGCAATAACAGATCCAGCATCATCATGACCTGGTTTTGACCAAACTTCAGGACGCACATCAGGATGTTGCATTACATATTTTATAGTTGCTATTTGCTCACTATTTAACCAAGAATAAGGCACGACGTGAATGTGATCGATATGCGGAATAATGAAAGAAGTTCCAGTATCATACGTAGTATTAGCTGCATGCATAGGCAAGCTAGATACATCAACAGCTAATCTTGGTTTAATTTCTGTCTCTACAATATCATAACGATAATTATCTTTATCTTTAAGCATTAGTTCCTGCTCAGAAAAAGCTATTTGAGTAAGATCGAGCTCTTCACGTGAATAAAAATAATCTTTACCACCTTCATTAATTATATAACCAACTTTACTATTTCTAGAAATTTTATTAGTTACTTTTTTATAATCAAACTTTGGTCTTTCCTTCTCATCTGAGTGAACTAAAGAAACGATGTCATCTGGATTTTTACCAGTTTCTTGAATCCATTTAGCAACTTCATCCAATTCGAATTGTTCTAATTCACCATATCCCATATAATGGAAATGATCTCCGTGTTTGGCAATAACACCTGATTTATCAACAGAATCGATTGAATCTTTGGTAAATATATATCCATCGCTCGTATCATAAGGTTTACCATCTAAACCTTTTCCATAAGCTTTGATTGGTTGTCCTAAGAACTTATGAACTACTTCTTTTGATGCTAAAGGTTTAATATCTGTACCAATTTGATTTAATCCATTTTGTCCTTTTAACGGAATCATTCTTGCAATCTTCTGCTCTAAATCAGACATTTGTGAATAAGGGATAAAGTGATAATGGTCTCCATGCGGTACAGCAACACCATTGGCTGTACGATTTGTTATTTGTGCCGGATCAAATACTAGTCCATCCGATTCTACATGGCGTTCTGATAAGGGTTTGGCATACAATTCACGTAAAAGCCTTGAAATATCTTCCCCTTGATTTTGATGATAAGTTGGAGTGACAGTCAGATTGTGGTTCTCTGACAAGCTTGGTTGAGCTGGATTTGCATTATGACTAAAACTTGAAGAAGGACGAGAACCCTGCTTCCCATTCCAATAGGCTTGGGCTGCAGCTAATTCCCCTGCTGACAAATCACTCTTAGGTATATAGTGAAAATGATTGCCGTGCGGTACAACAAAAGCGTCACCTGTATCTTCAATCACATCTGTCGGACTAAAGACATACCCATCATCCGTTGTATAGGCACCTCCAGTTGCTCTATTCGGTGCCGGCTTATTGAGATTAAAGTTTGGTTTAATGGTTGAACTTGGTTTCTCAGAGCTGCTTGGTTTCGTATTGTCAGAATGACTTTGAACTGACTGATCTCCAATTGGTAGATTTCGAGCCAATTTTTCTTCCAAAGCAGACATTTGCGAATAAGGAATGAAATGGAAATGATCCCCGTGAGGCACTGCCACACCATTTGCAGTACGTTTTGTAATCTGTGCTGGGTCAAATACTAATCCATCAGACTCTACATGACGTTGGCTAAGTGGCAAAGCGTACAATTCTTGAAGGAGACTAGCTAAATCCTCACTTTGACTTTCAGAATCTGTTGCAGGATTTTGAAATGTCTCAGATTGACTCGTTCTCACACTAGATCTTGTTTCTCCCCTGCTAGAACGATATTCAACTGTACTTAATTGACCGCCTTTTCCAGATAAGAAGGCTTGGGCAGCAGCTAATTCACTAGCAGACAAATCACTCTTAGGAATATAGTGGAAGTGATTGCCATGAGGAACGATATAGGCATCACCCGTGTCCTCAATGATATCAGATGCATTGAAGATATAACCATCATCCGTTGTATAACGGCCCTGGGCTCTGGCAGCAACAACTGCCTGATCGTTAGAACTGCCCCCGTGATTACTACTGTGTTCCTGCTTCTGACGTTTAATCTCTTCTTTTGTCCGAATATTGTCCGCATGAGCCGCATCCTTGAGGTAAACATAGTATTTCCCGTCTACTTTAATGACATAGCCACCCTTGATTTCATTGACAATGTCTGAATCCTTCAACTGATAATTCGGATCTTTCATGAGGAGCTCTTCACTGATGATAGCGTCATAAGGAACCTTGCCATTATAGTAATGATAATGGTCTCCATGAGAGGTCACATAACCTTGATCCGTAATCTTGATAACAATTTGTTCTGCGTTGATTCCCTCTCTCTTACTAACTTCATCTGGTGTCAAGTTCTCTGCCTTTTGACCAGCCTGATCACCATCTATATAAGCTACTCGATTAGAATCTTTCTTAACTTGACCCGCCTGATACCGGCCAAGCTCATAGGAACAAACACTTAGAGCAAGGACTACCACTGAACCTGCTACATATTTTTTATTGATTTTCATTCTTTTCTCACTTTAATTCTTCAGATAATACACTCATATTTTCTTCAAGGTTTTCTAAATAAGTCTTGTCATTTTGTGGGTCTGCCTCTAAAGGATTTAGAGTTTTAAGACCCACACCTGTTGATTTGACAAGAGTTTCAGCTACTTTTGAAGAAGCATTACTTTCTGTAAAAATCGTTTTAACCTTATAGGTTTTAACAAATTCCTGAATTTCTGTTAGTTGTCTTGGACTTGGTTCTTGTTCTGGAGAGATACCTGCAATACCAAGTTGATTAAGTCCAAATCGCTTCGCTAGATAAGAAAAGGCTGTATGTTGTGTTACAAATGTTTTCTGAGTCGCTTTTTCAAATTTAGGCTGGAATTTCTTAGTCAATTCTTGAGCTTTTTTGATAAAGGCTTGCGCATTTTTTTGATAAGTTTCTTTATGCTCACTATCCACCTCTGAAAGTTTATCAGCGATAATCTGAGCTTCTTCGCCAGCTTTTTCAGGATCTAGCCAAGTGTGAGGGTCATAGAGCGTTTTTTCATCAATTCCATCCCCTGCTTCCACATCTTCTAGCCCTGGGACGCGGTCTAAGGTCATTCCTTCAGAAGCCTCTAAAACCTTCACTTTAGATTTTTTTAGATTGGGATCTAAACTTCCTGCCCAAGATTCGAGCGTATGCGAATGGTAAACAAAGACATCTGCATCATAGATAGCCGCGATGTCATTTGCCGAAGGTTCAAAGGAGTGAATTCCGCTACTTGACTGAATCATTCGAACATCATTCAAGTCACCAGATACTTCCTTTACCATAGCGTAGATAGGATAGAAACTGGTCACAATTTTCATCCCTTTCCCTGTCTGACTTTCCTTTTGACCACAAGCACCTAAACACAAAAGAAAGACACTTAACAATACTAAAAATAAACTTTGTTTCTTCATGGATAACCCCTTAACTATTTAATTAACTGGTAAACAGTCTACTCCTAAAAATTTAATCTGTCAAGCTATTTTAAGAAAAAAATTGAAATTTCTTTCACATATAAAAATCTGCTGAGTGTCAACAACTCAACAGATTCTCACTTTATATACTCAATGAAAATCAAAGAGCAAATTAGGAAGCTAGCCGTAGGTTGCTCAAAACACTGTTTTGAGGTTGTAGATGAAACTGACGAAGTCAGTAACCATACATACGGCAAGGCGAAGCTGACATGGTTTGAAGAGATTTTCGAAGAGTATTATTCTTCTATGGTAGAATGCTTATAGCCATAAGTAAAGTAAATAATACTTCCTATCAACAAGGCAATCAGGAAAGCAATCCAGGTTTCCATATTATACTGTAACATGAAGGATAAACAAATGATGATTGATAAAATTGGTAACAGAGGTACCAAGGGTGTTTTAAATTCTCCAGCTTTGGGCATCCCTTTTTCTTTCCGTAAGCGAATCAGACCATAAGCCAGCATAATCAAGTAGGCCAAGGTACAAATATTTAAGAAGGCTGCAATACTAGCTAATGGAAACATTCCTGCAGCTATTGCTGAAGCTAGACCTGTCAAGATAGTCGCATTTTTAGGTACCTTGCTAGTCTTCGTCAATTCCTTAAAGGCGGCAGGCATTAAGCCGTCACGTGCTAAACTGTAAATCATACGCGATAGGGCATAGGTCATCGAAATACAAACTGTAATCAAGGTTAAGATAGCCACTAATGACACATAGTTGGCTGCCCAACTAATCCCAACACTACGAAGGGCAAAGGCAACGGCATCATCAACATTTAGATGGCTATAGTGAACCACACCAGTCAAAACAAGGGTCACCAAGGCATAGAGAATGGTTACGATAGAAAGCGATAAGACAATCCCTCTAGGAATATTTTTTTGAGGAGTCTTGACCTCATCTACAGCCATAGAGATGGATTCGAAGCCCAAAAAACCGAAGAACATCAAGGACGCACCAGCCATAATACCAGTACTAGCACCATAGATTTGTCCAAAACCGTAAGGAGCAAAATTGCTCCAGTTGTCAAATTTAATATGCCAAATTCCCACTAAAACAAAGAGAGCTAAAGCCGAGAATTTCAAAATAACTAGAATCGAATTAAAACGTAAGGCTGCTTTAGCATTTAGTAAAACAAGCGAGGTCACCAGGACCAAGACAAGAATAGGCAATAAATCAACAAATGTCCCTGCTTGAGGATTAAAGGTGCCATTTAAAGCCTGAGGAAGGGCTATCCCATATTGAGAAAGCAAGCCTTTAAAATAAGCTGCCCAACCCGAAGCCACACCCGATATAGCTGTCATAAATTCCATCATGGTTAACCAGCCAGCCAACCAAGCTGGAAATTCTCCTAAAATAGCATAGAGATAACTATAAGCACCACCTGTAGCAGGTACTCGTGAAGCAAATTCTGCAAAAAAGAGGGCTGATAATCCCACACACAAGGCAGAAATGACGATTGAAATCACTAGGGCTGGACCAGCAAGCGTAGCTGCTGCAGTACCTGTAATTGTAAAGACACCTGTCCCTACCATGGCTCCGATACCCAGCAAAATCAGATCCCATAACTTCAAATGCCTGTGCATCTCCGTTTTATCCAAACTAACATTCTTTGTTCTAAATATATTCATCTTTGACTCCCAAATAAAATGATAATTCTATTTTACCATAAATATAGGAGATCTGTGAATATTTATAAAACATTTTTCTGAAAAAATCTGACTACCTTTTTGTAATAGCTTATACTCAATGAAAATCAAAGAGCAAACTAGGAAACTAGCCACAGGCTGTACTTGAGTACGGCAAGGCGACGTTGACGTGGTTTGAATTTGATTTTCGAAGAGTATTAAGAACCAAAACTCTTGAAGAAGTTGACAATGGCTTGCCAGAGGGAGCTTAAAAAGTTCCCGCCGTCCTCTAGCGCCTTATCAGCATCAAAGTTAAGGTTGATATTTTTAAAACTGTCGCCAGCTTGTGAAACAATACTTTGTTTCAGGTCATTTAGGGTTTTAGTGAAGTCGGCATTGCTGAGGATATCACTTTTTGAGAGATTCAAAGCAAAATTGATGATGATATTGATCTGGTTTCCTGTTATGACCTGATCAAGTTTGTAATTTTTCAAGGTATCTTCAACGATTTTGCGGACATCTTCCTCTGTCAGATTTCCCTTACTTTCTTTAGCTTTGGCGAGTGCTGACTTGATATCGGCTAGCGCAACGTTTAATTTATTAGCATCATAGCCTGACTTGTCCTTGTTTTCAGCATTGATATCTGACAAAGCCTTCAACTCTTCTTGAGCCAAATCTTTGTTGGCTTGCGGCACCTTGGCTCCATTAGCTTCTAGCGAATAATAAATCCCTGCTAAAGCACTCTCACCTGTAACTGGAATAGGGGCTGCTACAGTGATTTTAGCATGTTCCACACCCAAGGTTACTGCTGCATTTCGGTACATATCCTGAGTCACCTTAGTGATGTTTTCTGGTGTTTCAATCTTGACCTCAAGTGGCGACTTGTCACCTAGTTTTTGAATCTTGGCTGATGAATACAATTGTAAGCTAGAGTCATTGGCCACATTCATGATTTTAGAATAGATATCAGGTGTTATAGTCTTGAGTTCTTTGGTGTCTGATGAGACATTGTAGCCTAATTTCTTAAGAGTTTGATTTTTTTGGTCTTCAGATAATGAAGAACCTAGGACATATTCAGGTTGGACGTAGGTTTCATCGATAACTTTTTGAACATCTGTTGCTGCATGGACGCTATTCATAGCTGTTACTGCCCACAAGACCGCAGCACTAGTCAGAAAGAGTTTCTTTCTCATAGGGAATTTCCTCCTTTACCTTTCTAGAGTAATATATCTATCTTAAAGAAAACTTATAACAAAAACACCTGGACTAGCCAGATGTCGAAAAGAGAGTGAAACATTTGATAATGTAAAGGTTGAGTTGCACCTGTCTAGAATAATAATAGTTTCCTCCATTTACATAGAGTTCGGCTCCATGAAAAATGGAAATGGGGTGAATATAACTATAAGTCTTTCCAGTCGTATTACCCAGCAAGGGAGCAACAGTATCACGGGAGTACTGTTTGGCCAGTGCTAGGGTGTTTTCCTTACCATTTTGAGCGATATAATCAATATAGGCAGGGCCAAAATTATAGGCTTGCACAGCTGTCCAGACATCTACATCCTTCTTCTGGGCCAGATAGAGATTGTCTGTCAGAGTTTGCACACCTTGTCGAATGCTAGATGCATTATCATTGATGGTGTTAGTTGAACCACTTGCAGACTCACTAGACTGCATGACGTCGCCTTCTTTACCTTTTGTTTCGGTATAAATCATAGCGAGCACGAGCTCTTCGTTTGCTGGGGTGTCTTTTTCACTCAAGATTTCGCGCACCATGGGTTGATAAGTCATGACTTGCTTGACATCTTGGTGAACGCGGTAAGCTTTATAGCCAGCAAAAAGGAAGACTGCTAGTACAAGCACTCTTCGAATTCGTTTAAACATTATTTACTTTGGATATCCTCGATATTTTTGATTAAGATAGAGTAGGTTCCATTGTCGTTTTGGATAAACTCAACAGACTCGGCGTCTTGATAGACGTTAATGGGAACGATGAGCTCAATTCCATTCGATAAGGAGAGTTTTTGGTTTTCAAATTTCTTTAATTGGCGACTGGCATCAATTTCATCAAATTGAACTGATTCTGGTACGGCTTCTTTGACTTGGTCAATAAAGCTCAAACGAGCCGTCAGATTATTGTCAAAAAGGTCGTTGGCCAATTTTTCTGGTGACAATTCATTGCTTTCTTCCAGGTTATTGAAAATCGCTGATTTTACCTTGGATTGAAATTGAAAATCATCTGTGTTAAAAGATTCAGCAATTCTCTGGGCCGTTTTTTCTAGTTCTTTGATAGATTTCTTGGGTGAAATCTTAGGGGCTACTGCAAGGAGATTTTCTGAAAAATAGTTCAAAAAAGTCCCGTTGTACTTGATTCGTTTTTCAATCAGATGGTACTTGCGGCTCTGAAGATTGACTACCAAGGCCTCATCAGCCCCTGTTCCAAATCCAGGCAGGTTATTCTGAGTCAGCTTGATTGGATTATCAACTTCTCCTCCGAGGTGAGTCAAGGTCTCACGCAGGGCAATTCGCAAGAAAGCGAAATGTTCCACGCCTTCTTTCGAAAATTGCACAAAAATCAAGTCATTGGTCTTGAGGTTTTCAGAAATACTGAACTCTTCTTTCCAGAGATTAGCCAGTGTTACTGATGTCTCCAACAAATCGTCTGTGATATGATTGAAGAAGGGATTTTCTTCCTCGAAAATCCCAGTCTTAGCTTCATCTGAATACACCCGTTCAATTTTTCTACGCAGGTATTCTTCGATTTTTGGAGTAATATTGAGAAGCTTATCCGCTAGGAACAGCTCGGTGTCATCCGGACTGAACTGGTGAATAATGGCTTTCTTAATATAAATGTCCATAAAAGTTTTAGTCCTCGTATAATGGGAAGGCATCTGTCAATTCTTTGACTGAACTTCTCACTTCTTCTAAGACAGCTTTATTTTCTGCATTTTTAAGGGTTTTAATGATGAGTTCAGCCACTTTGCGACTTTCTTCTTCACCGAATCCACGTGCAGTAATAGCTGCTGCTCCAATACGAATACCACTTGTTTTGAATGGTGACAAGGTTTCGTAAGGGATTGAGTTTTTATTTAGGGTAATATTGACTTCATCCAGCAAGTTTTGAGCAACTTTTCCGTTTTCTACAACCTTAGTAACATCCACTAGGAAGAGGTGGTTTTCAGTTCCTCCAGAAATGATACGGAAATCAGAATCTTGCAAGAAGACATCTGCCATGGCCTTGCTGTTTTTGATAACATTGGCAGCATATTCCTTGAAAGCTGGATCTAAGACTTCTTTAAAAGAAACAGCTTTAGCTGCCACAACATGCTCCAAAGGACCGCCCTGAATACCTGGGAAAATAGCTGAATTGATTTTCTTGGCAAGTTCTTCATCATTAGTCAAAATCAAACCACCACGTGGCCCACGAAGGGTTTTGTGGGTCGTTGTTGTCGTGATGTGAGCGTATGGTACTGGGCTTGGATGTAGACCAGCAGCAACCAAACCAGCGATATGAGCCATATCTACCATGAGCTTAGCCCCAACAGCATCCGCAATTTCACGGAATTTTGAAAAGTCGATAATTTGAGAATAGGCTGAAGCACCTGCTACGATCAATTTTGGTTTTACTTCTTGGGCTTGTTTCAAGATAGCATCAAAATCCAAGAGTTCCGTTTCAGGGTCAACACTGTAAGAAACAAAGTTGTAGGTTTGACCTGAGAAGCTGACAGGAGCTCCGTGGGTCAAGTGTCCACCTGCTGCCAAATCCATCCCCATAACCGTATCACCTGGCTCAATCAAGGCCATGTAAGCCGCACAGTTTGCTTGGCTTCCTGAGTGAGGTTGGACATTAGCAAATTTAGCACCAAAAATTTCTTTTGCGCGTTCAATGGCTAGAGATTCTACCACGTCTACCACATCCGTTCCACCATAATAACGGTGTCCTGGGTAACCCTCGGCATATTTGTTTGTCAAGATAGACCCTTGAGCTGCCATAACAGCCTTGGAAACTACATTTTCCGAAGCAATCAACTCGATATTATTCTGTTGGCGTTCTTCTTCTTTGGCAATAGCATTCCAGAGATCAGCATCGTATGTTTTAAAATCATCTTTGTCAAAAATCATAGGTCTTCTCCTTTTATTGTGTGACTAGTCCATTAGTTTAATTTTCTTATTAGAAAATCAAACTAAAAGATGCGAATAAACCGTTTCTGCATTTTATCACAAGTATAACCAACTTTTTCATAAAATGCATGAGCACCCAGACGATGATCGGCAGAGTTTAAGCGGATAAATCCATAGCCGCGTCTTTTTGCTTCTTGCTCCAACCCTTGCAATAAGCTTTTGCCAATACCTTGACCTTGCGCTTGAGGTGAAACTGCTAAGGCTAAAATATTAAATCCTGCTTTGGAATAAAGGGATTCGTAAACCTCAGCGTGGACATATCCAAGCAAGGCATGACTAGCTTCATCCTCATAAGCAAGTAAAAAATGATGTAAATTCTGAGACAGTCTAGCTAGTTGACTAGCCGTGTCCTCTAGACTAAAAGAATAGCCCAAAGCCTCTTGGTTGATTTCACAAATGGCTTTCACATCAGTTTCTCTTAAATCTCTTAGCATCTCATTCCTCCTCAAAAGAAATCTCTGGCAACCGAGCAAGAATATCTTCTCGCTTAATGGCCCCTTGGCGTAAGATTTTCACCTTGTCTCCCGACAAATCCAAAATAGTTGAATCCTGTCCAGTTAGAAAAGCATCGTCTTCCAGACCCAGAACCTCTTGGTCAAAATCCTTCAGAATTTGTTCAAAGGTTACTCCACTTGCCTGACCTGAAATATTGGCAGACGGTCCAATCAAGGGCCCCGTCTCTCGAATCAAATCAAGGGTAATGGGATGACTAGGCATCCGAAATCCAACAGTCGCAAGGCCAGAGTTAACCCAATAGGGAACTTTGTCATTGGCTTCGAGAATAATGGTCAAGGGACCTGGTAAAAAGGTCTCTACAAGTTTTTGTAGATAAGTTGGTTGATTCTTTGAAAAGTGCAAGATATCCTCTAGAGAGGCAACATTGAGGTTAAGAGCCTTGTCTCTAGGACGACGTTTGAGTCGGTATACATGGTCCACTGCTTTTTCGTCTAGAGCCTTGGCAAAAAGACCGTAAACAGTCTCTGTAGGCAGAACGACAGCTCCACCATTTTCCAACTCTTGTCTAATCTTGTTTATCATCAACGACAACCATCCTATCTTGACCAAACTGGTCCTTGAGTGTTCGAACTCGCTTTTCAGGAAGTTGTTTCCTAAAAAGTTCAGGAACACTTTGACCTTGCTTGTATCCAATTTCAAGGTAAATCCTACCACCATCTTTGAGATAGTCTTTTGCATCTTCTGCAATTCTACGGTAAATAGCTAGGCCATCCTCGTCTGCAAAGAGAGCTAGATGAGGCTCCGAATGCAAAACATTCAAACCGACTTCTGACTCATCTTCACGAGAGATATAGGGTGGATTGGAAACAATTATATCATATTTTTCAGAAATTTCTGTAAAACAGTCAGATTTTTTTAAAAATATTTGAAGATTTTGATTTTTAGCATTTTCGCTAGCTAAATCTAAAGCATCTTGGGAAATGTCTGCTGCTGTCACTGACCAGTCTGGTCTGTTTTTTGCTAAGGCGAGAGCAATAGCTCCACTACCTGTTCCAATATCCAGAACTGAAAGATTCGTCTCAGGATTTTCAGCCAGGATAAGCTCCACCAACTCCTCTGTTTCTGGACGAGGAATCAAAACCCGCTCATCAACTTTTAACTGCATTCCATAAAAATCTGCCTGTCCAATGATGTACTGTGCCGGTTTATGAGCTACTAACTGTTGGAAAATTTCTTTTACAAATACTTCTTCCTCTTCCGTCACTTCCTGCTGAAGAGTAAAGACAAAGTCAGTAAAAGAGAGATTTTTCAGGCTACGATAGACAAAAGAGAGGCTTTCTGCTTCCTCTCCTTGTCTTATCAATTCTTCTTCAAAATCTGAAAATAATTGAGCTAATTTCATTATTTGTTTAATTCTTCTAATTTTTGTGTTTGGTCATAAAGAACCAAGGCATCCACAACTTCGTCCAATTTACCAGACAGAATGGTATCTAGTTTTTGGAGGGTCAAACCAATACGGTGGTCAGTCACACGGTTTTGTGGGAAGTTATAAGTACGAATCCGTTCTGAACGGTCCCCAGTACCGATTGTCGACTTACGCTCAGCGTCCTGTTCATCCTGAGCAATCTGAGCAAAGTGGTCAGCAACACGCGCACGGATGATTTTCATGGCCTTCTCACGATTTTTCTGCTGGGTACGTTCTTCCTGCATTTCGACCTTGATATTAGTTGGCAAGTGAACAATACGAACCGCAGTCGCAACCTTATTGACGTTCTGTCCACCAGCACCAGAGGCGTGATAGATGTCGACACGAAGGTCTTTTGGATCAATATCGTATTCAACCTCTTCAACTTCTGGCATAACAAGGACTGTCGCTGTCGAAGTATGAACACGGCCTTGGCTTTCTGTCACAGGAACACGTTGCACGCGGTGGGCACCAGACTCATACTTGAGTTTAGAGTATACAGATTGACCTGAAACCATGGCAACCACTTCTTTGAAACCACCGACACCATTCATAGAAGCCTCCATGACTTCAAAGCGCCAGCCTTGGGCTTCCGCATACTTTTGGTACATGGTTAGCAAATCTCCAGCGAAAAGTGCTGCTTCGTCTCCACCAGCAGCGCCACGGATTTCAAGGATGATATTCTTGTCATCGTTTGGATCTTTAGGAAGGAGCAAGATTTTCAGCTTTTCTTCGTATTCTTCTTTTTCAGTCTTGGCATCTTTGAGTTCTTGCTTGGCCATTTCTTCCAAGTCAGCATCTCCACCTGATTCCTTAATCATCTCTTCAGCGTCAACGATGTTTTGAAGGACTTGTTTGTATTCTCGATAAGCCGTCACTGTATCACGGCTTGAAGCCTCTTCTTTTGAGAGATCCATGAAACGCTTGGTGTCCGAAACCACATCTGGGTCACTGAGCAACTCTCCTAATTCTTCATAACGGTCTTCTACAGCTTGTAGTTGATCATAGATATTCATTTTTCTTCATTCTCCTTATTGATTTCAGGTGCAAAATAATGTTTACGACAAACTGAGATATAGGTTTCATTGCCACCAATCTGAATCTGCTCACCATCATAAACAGGCAGTCCATCCTGTGTACGCAACACCATGGTCGCCTTTTTTTTGCAATACTGACAGATGGTCTTGATTTCGTCAATCTTGTCTGCTAAGAGCAAGAGATACTTGGAACCTTCGAACAACTCATTTCGAAAATCATTTTTCAAACCAAAGGCCATGACGGGTATATCTAACTCGTCCACAACACGAGCTAGGTCGTAAACATGATGACGTTTGAGAAACTGGGCCTCATCGACCAACACACAGTAAGGTGTTTCTGGTAAATCACGGATAAATCCAAAAATATCAGTCGTTTCTTCAATCGCAAGGGCAGGACGTTTCATGCCAATACGACTCGACACATAGCCAACACCGTCACGCGTATCCAGAGCTGAAGTCATAATCACAACACCTTTTCCTTGCTCCTCATAGTTATAGGCCACCTTGAGAATCTCGATTGTCTTTCCAGAGTTCATGGTCCCATAACGATAATACAACTGTGCCATGTTTCTTGCTTCACGTCCATTTCTAAATTTTTGCTACATTCTAGTATATCATAATTTTCTTAAGCTTTAAACGGCAAAATGTGGTAAAATAGAAGAAATCAAAAACTAGTGGAGGAAGCCATTATGCCATTTGTACGCATCGATTTATTTGAAGGACGCACACTCGAGCAAAAGAAAGCTCTTGCTAAGGAAGTAACGGAAGCTGTTGTTCGCAACACTGGAGCCCCTCAATCTGCTGTCCATATCATCATCAACGACATGCCAGAAGGAACTTATTTCCCACAAGGGGAAATGCGCACCAAATAAGCTAGCTTAAGCAGAATTGCTTAGGCTTTTTCAATCTCCAAGTAGCATTCATTGAAGAAATAGTTTAAATTTGTTACAATTTGAAAAGAGACTTGGAAAAATTTCCAAGAAAAGAGCTATTTATTAAAGGAAACATTATGATTACACGTGAATTTGATACCATCGCTGCTATCTCCACTCCACTAGGCGAAGGAGCTATCGGTATTGTCCGCTTGAGCGGAACAGACAGTTTTGCTATTGCGCAAAAGATTTTTAAAGGGAAAGACTTAAGCAGGGTTGCCAGCCATACCCTTAACTACGGTCACATCGTTGATCCTCAGACAGGGAAGGTCATGGACGAGGTTATGGTTGGGGCTATGAAGTCTCCAAAGACCTTCACTCGTGAGGATATTATCGAGATTAACACCCACGGTGGGATTGCCGTGACCAATGAAATTCTCCAGCTGGCTATCCGTGAGGGAGCTCGGTTGGCAGAACCTGGTGAATTTACCAAACGTGCCTTTCTAAACGGTCGTGTGGATTTGACACAGGCTGAAGCTGTTATGGACATCATTCGTGCCAAGACTGACAAGGCTATGAACATTGCAGTTAAGCAATTAGACGGTTCCCTTTCTGACCTGATTAACAATACCCGTCAAGAAATCCTCAATACACTCGCCCAAGTTGAGGTTAATATCGACTATCCTGAGTATGACGATGTTGAGGAAGCCACTACTGCTGTTGTCCGAGAGAAGACTATGGAGTTTGAGCAATTGCTAACCAATCTCCTTAGGACAGCCCGTCGCGGTAAAATCCTTCGTGAAGGAATTTCCACAGCCATCATCGGACGCCCCAACGTTGGAAAATCTAGTCTTCTCAACAATCTCTTGCGTGAGGACAAGGCTATCGTTACAGATATCGCTGGTACTACACGTGATATCATCGAAGAGTACGTCAATATTAATGGAGTTCCACTAAAATTGATTGATACAGCTGGTATTCGAGAAACAGATGACATCGTGGAACAAATCGGTGTCGAGCGCTCGAAAAAAGCTCTCAAGGAAGCTGACTTAGTTCTTCTAGTGCTAAATGCTAGTGAACCGCTGACAGCCCAAGACAGACAACTGCTTGAAATTAGTCAAGAAACCAACCGTATTATTCTTCTTAACAAAACTGATCTTCCTGAAGCAATTGAAACTTCGGAACTACCTGAAGACCTTATTCGTATTTCAGTCCTTAAAAACCAAAACATTGATAAGATTGAAGAGAGAATCAACAACCTCTTCTTTGAAAATGCTGGTTTGGTTGAGCAAGATGCTACCTACTTGTCAAATGCCCGTCACATTTCCTTAATTGAAAAGGCCGTTGAAAGCCTACAAGCTGTTAACCAAGGTCTTGAACTGGGTATGCCAGTTGACTTGCTTCAAGTTGACTTGACCCGTACTTGGGAAATTCTCGGAGAAATCACTGGAGATGCGGCTCCTGATGAACTCATCACCCAACTCTTTAGCCAATTCTGTTTAGGAAAATAAGAAATCCATGATCGTTCATTCGGTCATGGATTTTATTGTCTTTATTAGTAATCTGGTCTTAAAACACCTGTTACAGTTGCCTTAGTTGCTTCGTAGTCGCCATCTACGACAACCTTGATAATGCGTTTGGCATCTTCTTCTGGTGCTGGAACTAGAGGTAATCGAGTTGGTCCAGCTTCAAATCCCATATAGTTCAGAACTGCCTTAACAGGAGCAGGACTTGGATATGAGAAGAGGGCATTGACTTTAGGGATGAATTTACGCTGAATAGCCGCTGCTTTTTTCATATCGCTTTCTGCAATGGCAGTAAACATCTCGTGCATTTCATCCCCATTTGTATGAGATGCAACAGAGATAACCCCATCCGCACCAAGGTTCATGGCATGGAAAGCATCTCCATCTTCACCTGTATAGACCAAGAACTCTTCTGGCTTATGCTCAATCAAGTAAGCCATATTGGCAAGACTGGTACATTCCTTAACACCAATGATATTTGGATGGTCAGCCAAGCGAAGCATGGTTTCTGGAGTCAATTCCACAACCACACGACCTGGAATATTATAAATGATAATAGGTAAGTCAGAAGCGTCTGCAATAGCTTTAAAGTGCTGGTACATTCCTTCTTGAGAAGGTTTATTGTAGTAAGGGACGATTGCAAGTCCAGCAGCAAAGCCACCAAATTCTGCTACTTCTTTGACAAACTCGATAGAGTCACGCGTATCATTGGTACCTACACCCGCAATCAAAGGAACTCGTCCATTGACAATCTTTTGTACAGCCGCAAACAGTTCCAACTCCTCATCGTGGGTCAAGGTTGGACTCTCAGCAGTGGTCCCTGCAAGAAGAATTCCGTCAGTATGATGCGTCAACAGATGCTCAATCAAGGCTGGAATAGCGTCAAAGTTGATGGAACCATCCTCGTGGAAGGGGGTAATGAAGGCAGTGATGATTTTACACTCTTTTAAATCTTGATAAGACATGAAAACACCTCTCTATTTCAAAGAAGGAGTTCATATGAACTCCTAAACGTTATGACTATTTTAATTCAAATTTCAATTCGGCAGTTGGACGAACCAATCCACGTTCATGAAGAGTTTCAGCAATCTGAACTGAGTTCCAAGCAGCACCTTTGAGAAGGTTATCTGAAACAACCCACATGTGAATTCCTTTTTCTGCATCCAAGTCTTTACGGATACGACCAACAAAGGTATCACGTGAACCAACTGCATTGATGGCTTGAGGATAGATTTGATGAGTTACATCATCTTCAAGGACAGCGCCTGGGAAGGCTGCGATAGCTGCTTTCACTTCTTCAATTGGAGCCACTTCTTTTGTTTCGATGTAAACAGACTCAGAGTGAGCTGACAAGACTGGAATGCGCACACATGTTGCAGACACCGCGATGCTATCATCTTCCATGATTTTCTTAGTTTCCTTAGTCATCTTCATCTCTTCGTAAGTGTAATCATTGTCAGTGAAGACATCGATTTGTGGAAGAGCGTTAAAGGCGATAGGATAATGTTTCTTGTCACCACCTGAAGGCAAAATTTCCGCATGCAAATCACGTGGGTTTACACCATCATTCAACACTTCACGAAGTTCACGTTGTGTCTCAAGAATTGCTCCCATACCAGCACCTGAAACGGCTTGGTAAGTTGAAACGATGATACGATCCAAGCCCCATTTTTGGCGAACTGGCTCAAGAGCCACCATCATTTGGATTGTTGAACAGTTAGGGCAAGCAATAATCCCGTTGTGGGCATCAAGTGCGTGAGCATTGACCTCTGGAACAACCAAAGGAACGTCTGGATTTTGACGGAAGTAAGATGTGTTATCTACTACCACCGCTCCAGCTTTCACTGCGTATGGTGCATACTTAGCTGATGTAGAACCACCTGCTGAAAAGAGAGCAATGTCAACTCCCTCAAAAGCTGTTTCAGTCGTTTCTTCAATCGTAATATCTTGGTCTTTAAATTTCAAAGTCTTGCCTGCTGAACGTGCAGAAGCAAGTAAACGAATTTTATCGATTGGAAGTGTTGATTCTTCCAACATTTTTATCATCTGAGCACCGACAGCACCTGTCGCGCCGACTACAGCAACTGTATATCCCATACATAACCTCTTTCGGAATTTTCTAAAAATTTCTATAATAGAAGTATTATACTACTTTTTCCATGAATTGCAAAGCTTTTTCATCATTTTTTGGAAAATAAAAATCCCCAGTCGCTAGACTAGGGACTAAGAGGCATCTTCATGTGATGAGCAGGTTCACACAACTCATCAAGGTCCGCTCCTGCGTTATGACCTCCTTATGCTCAATAGTAGCCCGAAGACTACCTATCGACTCATCGCATCTTCTATTCTACTAAAGAGAATGACTTTTGTCAACAGAAGAAACTCTTTATACTCTTCGAAAATCTCTTCAAACTTCGTCAGCGTCGCCTTACCGTATATATGGTTACTGACTTCGTCAGTTTCATCTACAACCTCAAAAACATGTTTTGAGCTGACTTCATCAGTTCTATCTACAACCTCAAATCAGTGCTTTGAGCAAGCTGCGGCTAGCTTCCTAGTTTTCTCTTTGATTTTCATTGAGTATTCGTTTTATTTACACAGGTGCATAAGAAATATATTTGAAAAATTTGGGGCAGAGATAACAAAAACCCTTGTAAATCAAGGGCTTTTCTGTCTACTTAATGCTAATTGCCGGGATTGAACCGGCGACCTCATCCTTACCATGGATGCGCTCTGCCAACTGAGCTAAATCAGCTTACTTGAAAAGTATACTATAATCAGAAAAGCTTGTCAAGTTTCCTTAGAAATTTTCTATAAGAAAAAGCCAGGTAAAGGTTACCTAGCTTGTCCTGTTCTATTTGCTTAAATCGATTCGACGACCAATTTTACCGATAATAATCGCTCCAATAATCAATGAGGCAAATTCACCGATTCCTGTTGTAAACCAAGTAAGGAAGAATGGTAATTCTGCTACAATATTTAACTCTGCAGCGATGGTAAACATGGAAATTGAAAAGAGGATTGAAAAGAAGAAATGATCTTTTCGAATCAATCCGTTAAAGAGGTAATCCTTGCTGTATTTTGCAAAAAGCCAAACACCTAAACTGAGGAATACCAAGGTTGATCCGCCACCAACAAAGACATCTAGTAGTCCGAAGCTAAAGAAATTAGCAATCATACAACCGACGGTAACTCCGATGATGTACTTAGGATTATAAAAAGCCATAAAGTTCATCATTTCTGAAATACGAAACTGATAAGCACCATAGCTAATGGCATTTAGGGGCGGTGTGACAGTCAAAACGACATAGATAGCAGCGACGATTGCAATATCTGCAACATCACGAATAGTTAATTTTTTCATCTTTTCTCCTTTGGCGGGTTGTCCGCGTAAAATATGCTTGGTGAAAGAAGCTAAGCACCAAGGGTTGCTTTATTCAACCTTACTAGTATAGCACAATAGCCTGCTTTATGCTATACTTAAAGCATGAAAAAACCTATTCAAAAATTTTTTAACAATGAAATCTTAGCCTATCTCTTTTTTGGCCTTGCTACAACTCTAGTTTCGATTCTCTCACGACTAGTCATTTATCAACTAGGTCATCAGGAACTCCTGGCTACTGCCCTAGCAAATAGTATTGGTATCCTATTTGCCTTTATCACAAATGATACGATTGTATTTAAGCAAGCAAGGAAGAATCGACTTATCCGTTTAGTGAAATTTTTTCTTGCCCGCCTTTCTACTTTTCTGTTAGACTTGTTTTTAACTTTTCTCTTTGTAACCCAATTTCCTCACATCATAGGTCAATTCGTAAATGAAAACATTGATAAGATAAATGCTATTGAAACAATAATTGCACAAATACTCATTATTATCATCAATTATATCTTGAGCAAGGTCTATATTTTTAGAAAATAATACTCCATTTATGAGCCTTTTAATTGCCTTCTATAATGATTTAGGATACAATGAAACACGAAACATTGAAAGGAAAACAGTATGTTAAAAAATCTAAAATCATTCTTGCTTCGAGGAAATGTGATTGACCTTGCTGTCGGTGTTGTCATTGCCTCTGCTTTTGGTGCTATCGTTACTTCACTTGTAAACGACATTATCACTCCTCTTATTTTAAATCCCGCTTTGAAAGCTGCTAAAGTCGAACGTATCGCTCAACTTTCTTGGCATGGAGTCGGCTATGGTAACTTTTTAAGTGCTATTATCAATTTTATCTTTGTCGGTACTGCCCTCTTCTTTATTATCAAGGGTATTGAAAAAGCACAGAAACTGACTGGCATAAAGGAAGAAAAAACTGACGAAAAAAAACCAACCGAATTGGAAGTCCTTCAAGAAATAAAAGCACTTTTGGAGAAAAAATAATCGATTAAAAGGATCTAGCACAAAGCTAAATCCTTTTTTCTTTACTCTTTGGGTAACTTGCCTGCTTTTTCTAACATTTTCTTGATAAGATAAGGCATCTTGACATTCTCCCGACCTTTTTTCTCAATCAATTTTTTCACAAATTCTGGCATTTGTAAATCTTCAGATTCAGCCAAAATGTTTTTCGTCTCGTCTGAAGGGACTAACTCATCAAAGGTCTCTTCTTCTGGGAGAAATTCCTTAAACTCTTGATGTTCATTGGCTCTGACTGTATTGACCAAGGCATCAATCAAGCGAGAATCCGTATTGGGCATTGGTGGACGATGGTAGTTTACCCCAAATTCCTGACACAAGTCATAACATTCCACATCATTGTCAAACAAGACTTCAATATGCTCGCTAATGAAGCTGATAGGTACAAAAATATAATGGTCTGGATGTTCTGTCTGTTCTCTGAGATATTCCAAAACATCTGGCTTAATCCATGGAATTCCGATATCACTTTCACTCTGCCAAGTATTGGTATATTGCTCGGAACTCAAACCCAGTTTTTCAGCAACTAACTTGCTATTTTCAAAAATTTGGTCGATATAAGGATCACCAAAATCCAAGGCAAAAATAGGCACACTATGGGCAGAAAAGATGATTTTAAAGCTATCCTGCTTTACTTCATATTTTAAAATCTTAGCAATTTCATCAGCCCAATAGTTTAAGAGCGCTTCTTCTTGATACCAATCCTTAATAACCAAAAATTGAATTTGTTTGCTTTCTAAAAATTTCTCGTATCCCATGACAGAGTAAAAAGAATAATGGGGCTCCAAAATCAAGCAAATACACTGCTCAATGCCGTCTGCTTCCATCTGACCGATCACATCTGGAATAAAGGGACTGGAAAACTTGTTGGCAAAATAAACACTATACTCATTCCTCAGCCTAGCTTCTACCAAGGCAACCTCTTCACGGGTAATTTTTTGCAGAGGCGTACCTCCAATAAGTACATAATTATCATAGAGTGTTTGAATCTCGTGATCTTGAGGTCTCACTCCACGACGAATATTTGTGAAAAAATCAGCTACACCATCAAAGGTAATCTCTTCTGGCGAACCGAAAGTCATCATTAAAATTGCTTTTTTCATAATCGCTTCCTTGTGATATTTTTATCAAGTTTATTTTATCATTTATCCATTAATAAGTAAACGCCAACCTAGAGAATTTCCCTAACTTCTGTCTTTTGTTTTTCTCTCTTTTCTATGATACAATGGAAAAAATGAATTCAAAAGGAGTTTTTTATGACTTATCCAAATCTCTTGGACCGCTTCTTAACCTACGTTAAGGTCAACACGCGCTCTGATGAACACTCTACTACTACTCCAAGTACACAGAGTCAGGTTGACTTCGCAACCAATGTTCTTATCCCTGAAATGAAACGTGTTGGACTACAAAATGTTTATTATCTACCAAATGGTTTTGCAATTGGTACCTTGCCAGCCAACGATTCGTCTTTAACACGTAAAATTGGCTTCATCTCCCACATGGATACTGCTGACTTTAATGCCGAAGGGGTCAATCCACAGGTAATTGAAAACTACAATGGTGGTGTGATTGAACTAGGGAATTCTGGTTTTAAATTAGATCCAGCTGACTTCAAGAGTCTTGAAAAATATCCTGGACAAACGCTCATCACAACCGATGGAACAACCTTACTAGGTGCTGATGACAAGTCTGGTATTGCTGAGATTATGACAGCTATTGAATATCTGACTGCTCACCCTGAAATCAAGCACTGTGAGATTCGTGTTGGCTTTGGTCCAGATGAAGAAATCGGCGTTGGTGCCAATAAATTTGATGCAGATGATTTTGATGTGGACTTTGCCTACACAGTAGATGGTGGCCCACTAGGTGAACTTCAGTACGAGACCTTCTCAGCAGCTGGTGCTGAAGTGCATTTCCAAGGACGCAATGTCCACCCTGGTACTGCCAAAGGGCAAATGGTCAACGCTCTACAGCTAGCTATTGATTTTCATAATCAACTTCCAGAGAATGACCGACCTGAGTTAACAGAAGGTTACCAAGGCTTCTACCACCTAATGAATGTGACAGGTAGTGTCGAAGAGGCGCGTGCAAGCTACATCATTCGTGATTTTGAAAAAGATGCCTTTGAAGCTCGTAAGAAAGCTATGCAAGCAATCACTGATAAGATGAATCAAGAACTTGGTAGCGACCGTGTCACCCTCAACTTGACAGATCAGTACTACAATATGAAAGAAGTCATTGAAAAAGATATGACTCCAATTACCATTGCTAAAGCCGTTATGGAAGATCTGGGTATCACTCCTATTATCGAACCAATCCGTGGAGGGACAGACGGCTCTAAGATTTCCTTTATGGGAATCCCAACCCCTAATATCTTTGCTGGCGGCGAGAATATGCACGGACGTTTTGAATACGTTAGCCTTCAGACTATGGAACGTGCAGTTGATACCATCATTGGCATCGTAGCTTATAAAGACTAAAAATGGGCTGGGCAAAAACTCAATTTTAAGAGAAAATGAAGTAAATCTTCACACAATAAAACGCATAGTATCAAGGTAAACTGCACCCCAAAAGTTAGACAGAAAAAATCTAACTTTTGGGGTGTTTTTATTATGAAATTAACTTATGATGATAAAGTTCAGATCTATGAACTTAGAAAACAAGGATATAGCTTAGAGAAGCTTTCAAATAAATTTGGGATAAACAACTCTAATATTAGGTACATGATTAAATTGATTGATCGTTACGGAATAGAGTTCGTCAAAAAAGGAAAAAATCGTTACTATTCTCCTGATTTAAAACAAGAAATGATTGATAAAGTCTTACGTGAAGGCTGGACTAAAAATAGAGTTTCTCTTGAATACGGCCTCCCCAGTCGTACGATACTTCTTAATTGGCTAGCACAATACAAGAAAAACGGGTATACTATTGTTGAGAAAACAAGAGGGAGAGTACCTAAAATGGGACGTAAGCCAAAAAAGAGATCTGAAGAGAGGACAGAATTAGAACGTCTTCAAGCAGAAAATGAGTACCTGAGAGCGGAGAATGCCATCCTAAAAAAGTTAAGGGAACTCCGATTGAAGGAGGAAAAAGAGAAAGAAGAAAGACAGAAATTGTTCAAGAATTAATGACTGAGTTTTCGTTAGATATTCTTTTAAAAGCCATTAAACTAGCTCGTTCGACCTACTACTATCACTTGAAACAGCTAGATAAACCAGATAAGGACCAAGAGCTTAAAGCTGAAATTCAATCCATCTTTATCGAACACAAGGGAAATTATGGTTATCGTCGGATTTATTTAGAACTAAGAAATCGTGGTTATCTAGTAAATCATAAAAGAGTTCAACGCTTGATGGAAGTACTCAATTTACAAGCTAAAATGCGACAGAAACGAAAATATTCTTCTCATAAAGGAGATGTTGGCAAGAAGGCAGAGAATCTCATTCAACGTCAATTTGAAAGCTCTAAAACAATGGAAAAGTGCTACACAGATGTGACAGAATTTGCCATTCCAGCAAGTACTCAAAAGCTTTACTTATCACCAGTTTTAGATGGCTTTAATAGCGAAATTATCGCCTATAATCTTTCAACTTCACCCAACTTAGAACAAGTAAAAACAATGTTGGAACAGGCATTCACAGAGAAGCACTACGAAAATACGATTCTCCATAGTGACCAAGGCTGGCAATATCAACACGATTCTTATCATCAGTTTCTTGAGGGTAAGGGAATTCAAGCATCCATGTCACGTAAGGGTAACAGCCCAGACAACGGTATGATGGAGTCCTTCTTTGGCATTCTGAAATTGGAAATGTTTTATGGTTATGAGAAGTCATTTCATTCGCTTAAGCAATTGGAACAAGCTATTGTAGACTATATTGACTACTACAACAACAAACGAATTAAGGTAAAACTAAAAGGACTTAGTCCTGTGCAGTACAGAACTAAATCCTTTCAATAATTATTTGTCCAACTTTTTGGGGTCAGTACATTTCGGCTCCTGATACTGTGCGTTTTTTGATTATAAATACGAATTATTTAGTAGCACTTCTCTTTATTGATGAACTGCTTGAGCTGCTGTGATAAGGGTTAACTTGTAAACATCATCAGCATTACATCCACGAGAAAGGTCGTTAACTGGCTTGTTCAAACCTTGCAAAACAGGACCTACTGCCGCAAAACCACCAAGACGTTCAGCCATCTTGTAGCCGATATTTCCTGCCTCGATACCTGGGAAGATGAAGACATTTGCTTGACCAGCTACTGTACTTCCAGGAGCTTTCAAAGCTGCAGTTTCTGGAACAAAGGCCGCATCAAATTGCAACTCACCATCGATTTCAAGGTCAGGGCGCAAGTCGTGAGCAATTTTAGTTGCTTCAACAACCTTATCAACGCTTTCTCCAAATCCTGAACCTTTAGTAGAATAGCTTAGCATAGCAATTTTAGGCTCGATTCCAAACATCTTAGCTGTGATTGCTGAGTTGATGGCAATTTCAGCCAAGGCTTCTGCATCTGGATTGATATTGATAGCACAGTCTCCAAATAGGTAACGTTCCGTACCACGAACCATGAGGAAGGCACCTGAAGTACGAGTCACATTTGGACGAGTTTTGATGATTTGTAGGGCTGGGCGAACTGTTGAAGCTGTTGAGTGAATCGCTCCTGACACCATTCCATCAACCAAGCCCAAGTAAACCAACATAACACCAAAATAGTTGACATCTTCAACCAAAACCTTGCGTGCATCTTCTTCAGACATTTTGCCCTTGCGACGCTCCACCAAGGCAGCAACCATTTCTTCAAATTGAGGATAATGTTGAGGGTCAATAACTTCATAACCATCCATGATCCCTTCAATTTCAAGATAAATTTTAATTTTTTCAGGATTTCCAAGCAAAACAGGAATCACTTCTGTTTCTTTTACCAAGCGTTTAGTTGCTTGAAGAATACGAGGCTCTTCCCCTTCAGGGAGAACGATACGAGCATTTTTACCAACCAGGTTGGCTTTGAGACTTTCAAAAACTTCCATGAGTTTTCTCCTTTAAGATAATAATTATACTCTGAAACAGTTTTTATAGAGTATTAGTTGATAACTGAGTAATAAGGTTACTGAAATCATCCGGCAAGGGACTTTCTAACTGCAAGTCTTGCTCTAAAAATGGATGATAAAAGGATAGGTAATGGCAATGCAGAGCCTGACGTTGAATGCCATCGTCCAGACTACCACCATACAAGTCATCTCCCAACAAAGGAAAACCAATATGAGAAAAATGGACTCGGATTTGGTGGGTTCGACCAGTATGCAAGCGAATGTCGACCAAGTGAATATTTCCATAGGAAGCGACAATCTTATATGATGTATGGGCATACTTTCCACCTTTAGCCACTCTTCTGATGATAATAGAGTCTTCATCACGCGCAATCGGAGCAATAATTTCCCCCTCTGCTTCCAAGTGTCCATCACCTTTAACCAAAGCAAAGTAGCGTTTTTCAATAGACTTTTTCTGCAACTGCTTGTCTAATCGTGCATGGGCATAGCCGTGCTTGGCAAAGAGCATCAAGCCAGAAGTATCCCTATCAAGCCTGGTCACAATGTGAACCTGCTGATTTTCATAATTTTGCTTGACGTAGTAACCTTTGATAAAATTGGCAATGGTATTGGAGTGATTGACACTAGGAATAGAAGCCACTCCATAGGGTTTATTCAAGACTAGAAAATGGTCATCCTCATAGAGAATATCCAGTGGGCGCTCAATAGCTTCCAGAGTTTCAAAGCCTTCCTCAGCAGGAATATCAATGGTAACGCGGTCTCCAAGATCCAATAGATAGGTTGCATTTTGCGGTTGGTCATTGACCAGAATAGCCCCACCTCGAAACTTAATCTTGGCCAGAAGCCCCTTAGAAACCTCGTGCTTTTTTAAGAAGGTCTTAACCTTGACATGCTCATCTGCGATAAATTCAAACCTCATTCGTCCACCTCGCCGATAAAGGCATCCTTAACGCGGTTCCAGAAACTAGTATGGCTAGGAGTCGCGACAAAGTGAATCTTATGATGATCAATTTGATACTCGATTCGCTCGATACTACGAAAAGAATAGACACTATTGTCAACCGAAATGGTGTGGTAATCATTTCTTGTTGGAATGAGTTCAATCTTATCCTTCTTAGGCACAATAATGGAAGAGCCCAGCGTTCGATAGACACGATTATTGAGGCTGGCAATTTCCGTTAATTGCAAAGCTTCAATGGTAGGATGTAAAACAGCACCACCAAGAGACTTGTTATAGGCAGTACTACCAGTGGGAGTCGAAACTGTTAGCCCGTCTCCACGAAAACGTTCAAAGGGAACACCATTGATGACAATATCTGCCACCATGGTTCGATCAGACCTGCGGATGCTGGCTTCATTGAGGGCACGAAAAATCTTGACCTCTCCATTTCCAAGAAAAACCTTCACATTTAGAACAGGGTAAGAAACCCTTGCTCCGGTATCTAGCTGCAAATTGGTCATTAACTTATCCAACTCAAAATCACGATAATCGGTATAAAAGCCCAGATGTCCTGTATGAAGACCGATAAAGCGTACCTTATCAAGTTGGTCTTCATACTTATGAAAGGCCGATAAGAGCATGCCATCTCCACCAATGGAAATGACAATGTCCGGACTGCTATCATTGAGTATAAACTGATTTCTTTTCAAACGATCTCGCAATTCATACAAAACCCTTTGACTCTGCGGTTTTCTATTGGCTATCAGATCAATTCGTTTACCTGTATTCTTCATCTGTATCGTCACTGTTTCCTACACCGTCATTTAATTTTCTACTCAAGGGATCAAAAAGAGCCTGGGCTTCCTGGATATCATCTCGAATTTTACCCATTTCTTCATCCAACTGATGGGCAATTTTGGCAGTAATTTCCAGTCTCTTTTTAATTTCCTCTGGGAAATCCCCTTGGTACTTGTAGTTGAGAGAATGTTCTATCGTTGCCCAGAAATTCATGGCCAAGGTACGAATTTGAATCTCTGCCAAAATAGTCTTGGATCCATTGATGGTATCAACCGTATATTCTACTACCACATGATAGGAACGGTAGCCTGAAGCCTTTCTATGAGTAATGTAATCTCGCTCCTGTATGATCCGCATGTCCTGACGCTTGCGCAAAATAGCCACAACTTCTTGGACATCATCTACAAACTGGACCATCACACGCAAACCAGCAATATCCTGTAAATCGTGTTCCAAGGTCGCATAAGTAATACCACGTCGAGCCATTTTCTCCTTGATACTTTCAATTGGCTTGACTCGACCAGTCACAAACTCAATCGGAGAATGCTTATTTTGCTTACGATATTGCTTACGAATACCACGTAGTTTAATCTTTAACTCACCAACAGCTTGAATGTAAGGATCTAGAAATTCTTCCCATTCTAAGGTCATATATTCTCCCTTGTTCTCATATTATCCGTCAAAAATATCTTTGATTTTTTCTCCAGATTCATATACAATAAATACAAAGCTATTATATCATAAATCCGCTTTCAACGATAAAGAAAAGGTAATAAAAATGAAACATTTAGAAATTGAATTGAAAACACTATTGAAAAAAGATGAATACAATCGTCTAAAAGACCAGTTCACAGGTGTCACTCCTGTTCTTCAAAAAAATTACTACATCGACACGCCTGATTTTGAACTGCGAGAAAAGAAAATTGCTATGCGCATTCGAACCTTTGAAGACTGGGCAGAATTGACACTCAAAGTCCCACAAAGTGTTGGGAACATGGAATACAACCAAAAATTGCAACTAAAAGATGCTGAAAACTATCTGAGCAAGAAAGAACTTCCTCAAGGGCTGGTTCTTGATGAATTGGCTAAACATGGTATCCAAACTAGTGAATGGCAGGTTCTTGGTTGTCTAACAACGCTTCGCTATGAAATGCAAACAGCTATTGGCCTCATGGCACTGGATGAAAGTCAGTACTTTGATATGACAGATTACGAATTAGAGCTTGAAGTGGAAAATCACGAGCAAGGGAAACAGGATTTCCAGCAATTTTTAGAGGAAAATCAGATTTCTTATCAAAAAGCTCCTTCAAAATTGGTTCGATTTGTCAAAAGTATGAAAAATAGCTGAAATAATCTCCATTTTTTGGTAAAATAGAAAAGATAAAAATACACAAATCCCAGTTCATATATGTAAGACAAATATCACTAGGATTTATAAAGTTTACAGAGGACGGTCTATAATGTCAGATAGAAAAAACATGAAACTTTTCGCACTCAACTCTAACCAAGAGATTGCACAGAAAATTGCTCAAGCTGTTGGTGTCCCACTTGGAAAACTATCATCACGTCAATTTTCAGACGGAGAAATCCAAGTGAATATCGAAGAAAGTGTTCGTGGTTATGATGTTTACATCATCCAATCAACAAGTTTCCCTGTTAACAACCACCTAATGGAATTGTTGATCATGGTTGACGCTTGTGTGCGCGCAAGTGCCCACAGTATCAACGTTGTCCTTCCATATTTTGGCTATGCACGTCAAGACCGCATTGCTTGTCCTCGTGAGCCACTTACAGCAAAACTAGTTGCCAATATGCTGGTTAAGGCTGGGGTTGATCGTATCCTGACTCTTGATTTGCATGCCGTTCAGGTTCAAGGTTTCTTTGATATTCCAGTCGATAATCTTTTCACAGTTCCCCTATTTGCAAAACATTACTGCGATAAGGGACTACTTGGCTCAGATGTTGTTGTCGTTAGTCCTAAAAATTCAGGTGTGAAACGTGCTCGTAGCTTGGCTGAGTATCTTGATGCTCCTATCGCCATTATCGACTACCCTCAAGACGATGCAACGCGCAACGAAGGTTATATTATCGGTGATGTTGAAGGTAAAAAAGCTATCTTGATTGATGATATTCTTAATACAGGACGTACCTTCTCTGAAGCTGCTAAAATCGTTGAACGTGAAGGGGCTACAGAAATTTATGCTGTTTCTAGTCATGGTCTCTTCGTCGAAGGAGCTGCTGAACTTCTTGACAATACTAATATTAAAGAAATTCTTGTGACTGATTCAGTAGCAACAAAAGAAAAAACTCCTAAAAACGTATGCTACATCACTGCTAGTGAGTTAATTGGTGATGCTATCGTCCGTATCCACGAAAGAAAACCAGTCAGCCCACTCTTTGCCTACAACAAAAAGAAATAAGGTGATTCTTTGATTTATTTGGACAATGCTGCGACAACTCCTATGTCAGCAGTTGCTATTTCAGCTATGACCAAGGTGATGCAAGAAACCTACGGAAACCCTTCTAGTATTCATGGACATGGTCGTCAAGCTGGCAAACTCTTGCGAGAAGCCCGTCAGGAACTAGCTCAGTTACTGGGGACAAAACCTCAACATATCTTTTTCACTTCTGGTGGGACTGAAGGCAACAATACTGCCATCATTGGCTACTGCCTTCGTCACCAAGAACAAGGAAAACATATCATCACAACTGCCATCGAGCACCATACTGTCCTTGAAACCATTGATTACTTGGTTCAACACTTTGGTTTTGAAGTAACCATTATCCAGCCAGAAAATCAAGCAATCACAGTCCAGCAAATTCAAAAGGCTTTACGTGATGATACGATTTTGGTTTCTACCATGTTTGCCAATAATGAGACTGGAAACCTACTGCCCATTGCTGAAATTGGCCAAATACTCAAGCAACACCCGGCTGCCTATCATGTCGACGCAGTTCAGGCAATCGGTAAAATCCCTATTCACCCAGAAGAATTGGGCATTGATTTTCTCACTGCTTCTGCCCATAAATTCCATGGTCCTAAGGGAATCGGTTTTCTCTACGCATCAAGCATGGACTTTGATTCCTATCTCCATGGGGGAGACCAAGAACAGAAAAAACGTGCAGGCACTGAAAATCTGGCTGCTATCGTAGGCATGGTTGCAGCCCTAAAAGAAGACCTAGAAAAACAAGAAGAACATTTTCAACATGTACAAAATTTAGAAACTGCCTTTCTTGCAGAGCTGGAGGGAGTTCAGTATTACCTGAATAGAGGAGAACATCATCTCCCTTATGTTCTCAATATTGGATTTCCTGATCAGAAAAATGACCTCTTACTCCTTCGGCTAGATTTGGCTGGAATTTCAATCTCTACTGGCTCAGCCTGTACGGCAGGCATTGTCCAATCCAGCCATGTTCTTGAAGCCATGTACGGGGCAAATTCAGAACGTCTGAAGGAATCCGTTCGTATCAGTCTCTCGCCACAAAATACTATTGAAGATCTACAAACCCTCGCAAAAACCTTAAAAGAAATTATCGGAGGTTAGCCATATGGCATTTGAAAAAACCATTCAGTTAAAAAATTGTCGTTACGACTACACTCTTAGCCCTTCTGTTAAAAAATTCACCCTTAAGGACAACACTTTTTTTGAAACAAAGGTTGGTAACTACGAACTAACTCGCCTTTTGGAAAAAGTGCCAAACAGCGGTGAAGGCTTCCAACTCAAAATCATCATTAACAAGGAACTTACAGGGGCTAAAATCAATATCACTGACAAGTTTGGCCTTCGTCTAGTTGATATTTTCAAATCAGAAGACCACCACATTCATCAGGAAAAATTCTACTTCCTCATGGATAGCTTAGTAGAGCGTGGTGTCTTTACAAAATCTGAAAGATAGGTCCCATATGTTTGAACTGACCTATAAGGATAACTATCATGTAGAGCGGACTCTCAAGTACGAAGATTATGAGGCTCTCATGCTGGCTTTATCAGGATGTGTGACCCTACCAGATACACTTTATGTGACTTCTCTGACTTTTAATGGCCAGAAAGTTTATCAGGGTCTGGTTGGAGACCTCTACCGTTTTCTATCACATGCAGATTTTTTACATCAAAACTAAGATTTTTCTTAGTTTTTTCTTGTTTTTGTTGATTTTTTCACAATGTTTCTATAAAATAGAAGAATAGAAAGGTTGTGATTTTGTGAAAGATAAACAGTCTGCTATTCCAAAAGCTACAGCGAAAAGACTCTCTCTCTACTATCGAATTTTTAAGAGATTTCATGCAGAAAAGATTGAACGTGCCAACTCTAAGCAAATTGCAGAGGCCATTGGGATTGATTCCGCGACCGTACGTCGTGATTTTTCCTATTTTGGTGAACTTGGTCGTCGTGGCTTTGGCTATGATGTCAAAAAACTGATGACGTTTTTTGCCGATTTGCTCAATGATAACTCCATCACCAATGTCATGCTGGTAGGTATTGGAAATATGGGCCATGCCCTTCTCCACTACCGCTTCCATGAACGTAACAAGATGAAGATTATCATGGCCTTTGACCTAGATGACCATCCTGAAGTCGGTAGCCAAACTCCTGATGGAATTCCCATTTACGGAATTTCTCAAATCAAGGATAAAATCAAGGATGCTGATGTGAAGACTGCTATCCTAACAGTTCCCAGCGTCAAGTCGCAAGAGGTTGCTAATCTCTTGGTGGATGCTGGCGTGAAAGGAATTCTCAGTTTTTCACCAGTTCATCTTCATTTACCAAAAGATGTGGTCGTTCAGTATGTCGATTTGACAAGTGAACTCCAAACCCTCCTCTATTTCATGCGAAAAGAGGATTAGAAAGCGAAAATCATTTTATGAAAAAACCAGTTATAGGGATTACAGGAAACGAAAAAACTCATCCAGATGATGACATCATGATGAGCTACGCAGCAAAAGGCTTTGTTGAAGGCGTTAAAGACGCTGGAGGGATTCCCATCATCCTACCGATTGGTGATCAAGAAATGGCCTGCCACTATATCAGTATGATTGACAAGCTCATCTTGACAGGTGGGCAAAATGTTGATCCAAAATTCTATGGTGAACCAAAAACTATTGATAGCGATGACTACCACCTTCAAAGAGATATATTCGAACTAGCCCTCATCAAGGAAGCGATCAAACAGCAAAAGCCGATTTTCTCTGTCTGTCGTGGGACTCAGCTTTTTAACGTTGCCATGGGCGGAACTCTGTACCAAGATATCGAAGACCACTGGCAGGATTGTTCTGCCGAATACACAACTCAACGCTTGGTGACAGAACCAGATACTGTTCTCCGAGAAATCTATGGAGAAATTTCCCATATCAACTCCTTCCACCATCAGAGCATCAAGGATTTAGCGCCAAATTTAAAGATTGCGGCTCATGATCCTAAAGATGGCATTATTGAAGCTGTCATGAGTACGGATGATGTCGCCTTTCTCGGTGTCCAATGGCATCCAGAGTTTCTTTTTGAAAATCGTCCCAAAGATAAAAACCTCTTTGACTATGTCGTTAATGAACTTTAGATTAAATCTGTTTTTTCACGGTAACTAAAGTAACTAGAATATGAGACAATCAAATGGTCCAAGAGGACAATCCCCATCAGGTCGCAGGCTTCTTTAACAAGTTTAGTGACATGATCATCATTTCGACTGGGGGCTACCGCTCCTGAAGGATGATTGTGAACCAATATGATAGAAGTCGCCATATGCTTGATAGCATAGTGAAGGATCTCTCGTGGCTCAGCAATACTGCGAGTTGCAGAACCGATAAAAATGGTCTGTTGATGGATGATTTGATTTTGAGTATTGAGATAGAGCGCCACCAGGTGCTCTTGTTTTTTATCTCCTAATTCCTGCTGCATCTTCTTGGCCAACTTTTGGCTACTGAGAATACTTTCCATCTCAAGGGTCTCATGTTTATGAATACGATGCCCCAGTTCAATCATAGCTTGTAATTCTATGGCCTTAACACGTCCAATACCTGACAGACTCTGCAATTCCTGCAGGGTCATTTTTTTCAAATCCGTTAGGCTTGAAAGATTGCTCAAGACTTTCTGGGCAATTTCAAAAACGCTAGCTTGACGTGTTCCTGTCCTGAGTAAAATAGCTAGCAACTCTTGATTACTGAGTGCTTCAACTCCTTCCTTGGCCAGTCTCTCTCTTGGCAATAATGAATCTTCTTGGAATGAAATACTGTACATAAAAATCCTCCTCACTTTATTATTCGTGAGAAGGATGGAAAATTAGATTTTTTTCTCAATTGGAGCCACACTGGCTAAAAGTTTTTTCAAACCTACTTCTGGGAAATTGATTTTCAATTCCTGAGTTGCACCGCTACCTGAAACTTCCAGAACAGTTCCCTCTCCCCATTTTTTGTGGAGAGCAATGTCACCAATGGACCAATTTGACTCACTAGACGCTGATTTTGCCCCAGCTGTAAATTGACCAAATGGAAGACCGCTTGACTGGATAGATTTTTGGGCAGCACTGCGTTTACGGTCTTGAAGAGCTTGGGCAAGACTCATACCTTGACCGAAGGCAAGGTCCCCACTGCTATAAGATGCCTTAAAGCTTGTATTTGCAGGACGAGCCAGACCTTGATACTCAAGTAAGTCTGAACTGATTTCGTTAATAAAACGAGTCGGACGGTTGTAGTTGGTACGACCAAAAAGCAGACGCGAATTGGCATTGGTCAGATAGAGGATTTTCTCTGCACGCGTAATTCCTACATAGGCCAGACGGCGTTCTTCTTCTAGTTCATCTGGATCTTCAGCCGCACGGCTAAGCGGGAAGACATTTTCTTCCATCCCAATCAAAAAGACAACTGGAAACTCGAGACCTTTGGCAGCATGCAGAGTCATCAAGGTCACTTCTGATGTCTCCTGACTACCTGAATCTGTATCCGCAATCAAGGCCAAGTCATTTAAGAAACGACTCAGTTTATCCAGACCAGTTTCCTCTTCTGGCCCATCAGAGATGTCATCAAAGTTTTTCGTCACAGAAAGGAACTCTTCAATATTTTCAACCCTAGCCTTGCTTTCTAAGGTCGCTTGAGCATTTAGAATATCGACGTAACCTGTTTTTTCTAGAACCGCCTCAACCAACTCTGTAATAGTTAATTGATCTAGCTGCTCTCGTAAATCTAGAATCATATTGGCAAAATCCCAGATAGACTGGGCTGCTTTACCCTTGATACCAGATAACATGATATTAGCTGAAGCATCTAGCATGGACATGTCTTGCATATTCGCAAAGTCACGGATTTTCTCAACTGTACCTGGTCCAATTCCACGTTTAGGCTCGTTGATAATACGCTCAAAACTGATATTGTCACTCAAATTAGCAATGAGGTTGAGATAAGCGATAATATCGCGAATTTCCTTACGGCTGTAGAACTTGGTTCCACCAACCATGGTATAAGGGATATTTGACTTGAGCAGGGCTTCCTCAATAGTACGGGACTGCGCATTAGTCCGATAGAGAACTGCAAAATCCTTGTGAAGGAAGTTTTGACTGCGACTAAGTTCATCGATGGTTCTGGCTACAAATACAGCCTCATCCAGCTCATCATCGGCACGATAGTAAACGATTTGCTCCCCATCAGCGTTTTGGGTCCAGAGATTCTTAGGACGGCGATTTTTGTTGTTTTTAATGACCTCGTTGGCCGCTTGGAGAATGGTTTTAGTTGAGCGGTAATTCTCCTCCAACAAAACAACCTTGGCTTGGGGATAATCCTTTTCGAAGTCCAAGATATTCTGCATATCAGCACCACGCCAACCGTAGATAGACTGGTCCGCATCCCCAACCACACAGATGTTTTTAAAGCGCGAAGCCAAGAGTTTGACCAATTGGTACTGAGCGTGGTTGGTATCTTGGTACTCATCAACATGGATATACTGAAATTTCTGCTGGTAGTAGGTCAAGACATCAGGATTTTGATCAAAGAGACGCAAGGTCAGCATAATCAAATCATCAAAGTCAACCGACTCCGACTGACGCAGTTCTTTCTGATAGGCTGTATAACACTGGGCCACAATTTGCGTGTACATATCTCCAGCTTGGGCAGCATAGGCAACATCATCAATCAGATCATTCTTAGCATTGGAAATGGTTCCCAAAATAGTTCGTTCATTCCATTTTTTAGGATCCAAGTTCAACTGCTTGAGAATGCGTTTCATGAGCGTTCGCTGTTCACCAGGATCTACAATAGTGAAATTGCGGTTGTAGCCAATATGGTCCGCATCGCGACGCAGAATACGCACACACATGGAGTGAAAGGTCGCTATCAAACAGTCCTGGGTTGCTGAATTAAGTCCGTAAGCACGCTCCTTCATCTCACGCGCAGCCTTGTTAGTAAAGGTAATGGCCAAGATATTCCACGGATTGACCAGCTTTTCATCAATCAAATAAGCGATACGGTGGGTCAAAACACGGGTCTTTCCAGAACCAGCCCCTGCCATGATTAACAAGGGACCTTCTGTCGTTTGCACCGCCTCAGCCTGACGATCATTCATTCCATTTAATAATGCGTTCATTTTCTCTTCCTTACTCTTGAAGTCAATATTTCTATTATATCAGAAATAAGGGAAAATATCTTTACCTAGACTAGTTACGTGTAGAAGGCAACTTCTTATATCTAGATAAAAAATGAGCTTGGATAGTATTTCCAAACTCATTTAAAGTCAATTGCAATATACTAGAACAAGCCTAATACTGTTCCATCACTTTCAACATCCATGTTGAGAGCTGCTGGACGTTTTGGTAGGCCTGGCATGGTCATGACATCGCCAGTTAAGGCAACGATAAAGCCTGCACCTAATTTTGGTACCAATTCACGAATGGTAATTTCAAAGTTTTCAGGTGCTCCAAGTGCATTTGGATTGTCTGAGAAGCTATACTGGGTCTTAGCCATACAGATTGGCAATTTGTCCCAACCGTTTTGAACGATTTGGGCGATTTGTGTTTGAGCTTTCTTCTCAAAGTTCACTTTGCTACCACGGTAGATTTCAGTAACAATCTTTTCAATCTTTTCTTGAACAGAAAGGTCATTGTCATACAAACGTTTATAGTTAGCTGGGGTTTCAGCGATAGTCTTGACAAGCGTTTCAGCAAGAGCTACACCACCTTCTGCACCATCAGCCCAGACACTAGCCAACTCTACTGGTACATCAATTGAGGCACAGAGTTCTTTCAAGGCTGCAATTTCAGCTTCTGTATCAGATACAAATTCGTTAATAGCTACGACTGCAGGTACTCCAAATTTACGGATATTTTCAACGTGGCGTTTCAAGTTAGCAAAACCAGCACGAACTGCCTCCACATTTTCCTCTGTCAGAGCATCTTTAGCCACGCCACCATTCATCTTAAGGGCACGAAGGGTTGCAACAATAACTACTGCATCTGGAGATGTTGGCAAGTTTGGTGTCTTAATATCAAGGAATTTCTCGGCACCAAGGTCTGCACCAAAACCAGCTTCAGTAACTGTGTAATCAGCCAAGTGAAGGGCTGTTGTCGTTGCCAAGACAGAGTTACATCCATGAGCGATATTGGCAAATGGACCACCGTGTACAAAGGCAGGTGTACCATAAATTGTCTGAACCAAGTTTGGCTTAATAGCATCCTTCAAAATCAATGCTAAGGCACCCTCAACCTGCAAATCACCTACAGAAACAGGTGTACGGTCATAGCGATAACCGATAACGATATTAGCCAAACGGCGTTTCAAGTCCTCGATGTCTGTTGCCAAGCAAAGAATTGCCATGATTTCGGAAGCAACTGTAATATCAAAGCCATCCTCACGTGGAATACCATTTAGAGGGCCACCAAGTCCAACCGTCACGTGACGAAGAGCGCGGTCATTCAAGTCCACTACACGTTTCCAGAGAATACGGCGTTGATCAATTCCAAGCTCATTCCCTTGGTGCAAGTGATTGTCAATCAAGGCTGAAAGCGCATTGTTGGCTGTTGTAATGGCATGCATATCCCCCGTAAAGTGGAGGTTGATGTCTTCCATTGGAAGAACTTGGGCATAACCACCACCAGCAGCACCACCCTTAATCCCCATTACTGGACCAAGAGATGGTTCGCGGATAGCAATCATTGTTTTCTTGCCAATCTTATTCAAGGCGTCCGCAAGACCAATAGTAATAGTTGATTTTCCTTCACCTGCTGGCGTTGGGTTGATGGCAGTAACCAAAATCAATTTCCCAACTGGATTGCTCTCAACTGCACGAATTTTATCAAAGCTGAGCTTAGCCTTGTACTTTCCGTACAACTCCAAATCGTCGTAAGAAATACCCAGTTTCTCTACAACATCAACGATTGGCTTTAACTCAATACTCTGTGCGATTTCAATATCTGTTTTCATTCAAAACTCCTCTAACCTCTTATATGATAATTCATTATAACACAAAACAAGATTTTTAACATCCCAAAACTCTCTAAACGTTCGTAAATATCCCTATTTTTAAAGTTTTTAGAGCCCTTTCTTAAATTTTATATGCCTTTATAGTTTGAAACTATATTCTTTCCTTTTACCAAAATTTCATCACTTTCATTTTACTTACCGTTTATTTTTGTGTACAATAGTGCTATGAAAATTTTAGTTACATCGGGCGGTACCAGTGAAGCTATTGATAGTGTCCGCTCTATCACTAACCATTCTACAGGTCACTTGGGAAAAATCATCACAGAAACCTTGCTTGCTGCAGGGCATAAAGTTTGTTTGATAACAACAAAACGAGCTCTAAAGCCAGAAGCCCATCCCAACCTAAGCATTCAAGAAATTAACAATACAA
Source organism: Streptococcus sp. 53 (assembly GCF_013276565.1). Taxonomy (GTDB): domain Bacteria; phylum Bacillota; class Bacilli; order Lactobacillales; family Streptococcaceae; genus Streptococcus. Next base: position 30,428 of record NZ_VMLG01000023.1, on the reverse strand, counting down.
ACGACCTTCTCCTTGAAATGCAAGAACGTGTCAAGGACTATCAAGTCTTGATCCACTCAATGGCTGTTTCTGACTACACTCCTGTCTATATGACAGGGTTTGAGGAAGTTCAGGCTAGCTCCAATCTGGAAGAATTTTTAAGCAAGCAAAATCATCAGGCTAAGATTTCTTCAATTGACGAGGTTCAGGTTTTGTTCCTGAAAAAAACACCCAAAATCATCTCTCTAGTCAAGGAATGGAATCCTGCTATTCATCTGATTGGTTTCAAACTGCTGGTTGATGTTAACGAAGACCATCTGGTTGACATTGCTAGAAAAAGTCTTATCAATAATCAAGCAGACTTAATCATTGCAAATGACCAGACTCAAATTTCAACAGACAAGCATCGTGCTATCTTTGTTGAGAAAGATCATCTTCAAACAGTCCAGACTAAAGAAGAAATTGCAGAACTCCTCCTTGAAAAAATTCAAGCCTACCATTCTTAGAAAGGAAAGATATGGCACATATTCTCTTGGCTGTAACGGGGTCAATCGCCTCTTACAAGTCGGCAGATTTAGTCAGTTCTCTAAAAAAACAAGGTCATCAAGTCACGGTTTTAATGACTCAGGCCGCTACAGAGTTTATCCAACCTTTGACACTACAGGTCTTATCACAGAATCCTGTCCACCTGGATGTCATGAAGGAACCCTATCCTAATCAGATTAATCATATCGAACTTGGAAAAAAGGCAGATTTATTTATCGTAGCCCCTGCAACAGCTAACACCATTGCAAAGCTAGCCCACGGCTATGCTGACAACATGGTAACCAGCATAGCTCTAGCCTTGCCCAAAAATATTCCTAAACTAATAGCTCCTGCTATGAATACAAAAATGTATGACCATCCGGCAACTCAGACTAATCTGAAAACATTAGAAACCTACGGCTATCAGCTGATTGCTCCGAAGGAATCCCTACTAGCTTGTGGAGACCATGGACGAGGAGCTTTAGCTGACCTCACAATTATTTTAGAAAGAATAAAGGAAACTCTCGATGAAAAAACGCTCTAATATTGCACCTATTGCTATCTTTTTTGCAACCATGCTCGTTGTACACTTTATGAGCTCGCTTGCCTTTAACCTTTTTCCATTTCCAATCAAACCGACCATTGTTCATATTCCTGTCATTATTGCCAGCATTATCTACGGTCCACGAGTTGGGGTTACACTTGGATTTTTGATGGGACTTCTTAGCTTGACAGTTAATACGATTACGATTCTACCTACAAGCTATCTCTTCTCACCATTTGTACCAAACGGAAACATCTACTCAGCTATCATTGCCATCGTCCCACGTATTTTGATTGGTTTAACTCCGTATCTAGTCTATAAACTAATGAAAAACAAGACTGGTCTGATTTTAGCTGGTGCCCTTGGCTCACTTACCAACACAGTCTTTGTACTTGGTGGAATTTTCTACCTTTTTGGAAATGTTTTTGATGGTAATATCCAAAAACTCCTAGCAACTGTTATCTCAACAAATTCGATTGCCGAATTAGTCATTTCCGCAGTTCTAACCCTAGCCATTGTTCCAAGATTACAAACTTTGAAGAAATAAAAACAATCTCCACTTTCAAACTTGAAGGTGGATATTTTGCTCTATACAGTTTCTTTTTAGTGAAATCTTTACTAACTTTTAACTAAAAAATGATCTATAAACCCAAGTAAATTCTTGCTTTATTGTCTGGTTTATTGTACTATACTAGTGTATATACAGCTAAAAAGGAGATTCTTATGAATACACGGAAAAAAACACAATTTATGACCATGACTGCCCTCTTAACGGCTATCGCAATTTTGATTCCAATTGTTATGCCTTTCAAGATCGTCATTCCACCTGCTTCTTACACTTTGGGAAGCCACATCGCTATTTTTATCGCTATGTTCTTGTCGCCCTTAATGGCTGTTTTTGTCATCCTAGCCTCTAGTTTTGGATTTTTGATGGCTGGCTATCCCATGGTTATCGTATTTCGAGCTTTTTCCCATATCTTTTTTGGGACTTTGGGGGCTCTTTACCTACAAAAATTCCCCGATACCCTAGATAAACCAAAAGCTTCCTGGATTTTCAACTTTGTTTTAGCGCTTGTCCATGCCCTTGCTGAAGTATTGGCCTGTGTCCTTTTTTACGCAACTTCTGGTACCAATGTAGAAAATATGTTTTATGTTCTATTTGTACTAGTTGGATTTGGTACAATTATCCATAGTATGGTAGACTATACATTAGCACTAGCTGTCTATAAAGTGCTTCGAAAACGCCGTTAAAAGGAAGAACTATGACAAAAGATCGCAAACAAGCCCTGCTCCAACTCTTGAAAGAAGCTCCTAAAGCCCTCAATGGCCAAAGTTTGGCTGAACATTTTCATGTCACACGTCAGATCATTGTACAAGACATTGCAATTTTGAGAGCCGATGGCGCTCCTATCCTATCAACTAATCGTGGCTACATCTATAAGCAAGTTGATACCAATCCTTATGTTCATAAACTTTTCAAGGTGAAACATGAAGTTGAAGAAATCGGTCAGGAACTTCTTGCTATCGTAGATAATGGAGGGCGTGTTCAAAATACCTTGATTGATCATCCTGTTTACGGAGAAATTGAAACTCTACTCAAACTTTCTTGTCGCAGAGATGTGCAACATTTTCTAGAACAAGTCGAGCATTCTGACTTTAGACCTCTGTCTGAATTAACAGATGGCATCCATTACCATCTAGTCGAAGCCGAAACACAACAAGACCTCCACTATATTGAGGAGGCCTTGGACAAGCTAGGATATTTAGTAAAAGACTAGAAGATTTTCTTGTCCCAGCCATTTTCTGTACGATGGCGGTAGAAAAACTCTGATTTGTCAGGAGCTTCCATCATTTCCATCAAGGGTAACATATCATAGGCCAGATCCAAGTTTGGAATCTGGTCTTTTTGCATCCAATAGCTCAAATAGTAACAATGATATTTAAAAACTACATTGAATGAAAATTAACAACTACTTACTTACTAAAAATATATCACCAGTTATGTTGATCAACATTATCCTTAGTCACAAGATAAATTGGAGAAACTGTTTCTTTTTCCAGTTTTTTCCCTTGATAATGATCTATTGCTGATTGAATAGCAATTTCACCCATCTTAGCTGGTTGCTGAGCAATAGTGGCAGTAATATCACCTTTTGCAATCGCATCATGTGCATCTGGTTGACCATCAATACCAACAATTAATACATTGCTAAGACCAGCTGCTTTTACTGCTTGTGCAGCTCCTAACGCCATCTCATCATTCTGTGCAAAGATTGCTTGTACTTCTTTGTTTCCTTGAATCATATTTTGCGCTGTATTCAAAGCTTTTGCGCGATCAAAATTAGCGGATTGACTAGAAAGAACATCTAAATTTGTCTTTGAAATTTGTTCAAATCCTTTACCTCTATCTACTGTTGCAGAAGCGCCAGGGACTCCTGATAATTCAAAAGTTTTTGCTTTTTCTCCCAATTGCTTGGTAATAAATTCTGCAGCCATTTTACCTGCTTCTACGTTATCAGAAGCAACAGTTGTCAAGACTTCACCACCATTACTACCGCGGTCAATTAAGATTACCGGAATGTTTGCATTATTAGCAGCTTTAATAGATGTAACAATTGCATCAGAATCAACTGGATTAATTAGTAAAGCATCTACATTTTGACTAATAAAATTTTGAATATCATCTGCTTGTCTAGCAGCATCATCTTGTGCATCTGCTATCTTCAAAGTTACTTCTTTTTCTCCTGCGGCTTTTTCAAGACCATCTTTCATAGCCACAAAATAGGGATTGTTAGTAGTCGAAATAGAAACTCCTAATTTTAATTCTTTTGCCGACTTTTGAGTCGTAGATTTATTATCATTTGATGAATTTCCTAAACCAGTTTTTCCACAAGCTACTAAAGCAAAAATAAATGTTACAAACAAAGCAAAAATGCTAATTTTTTTAATAATTTTCATGTTATTACTCCTCGTAATATATATCTATAGGGATAGTTTCCATCCCGACTATTGTTCGTCATCTAATAAATTGTTACTATTTCCAAAAAAATTGAAAATGATTCTACTGTTTTACAACTTTAAAACGATCAATCAGAACAGCAATTAAAATTACAACTCCTTTTACTACTTGCTGCCAAAATGCTGAAACACCAATAATATTAAGTCCATTATTCAAAACTCCAATAATTAAAGCACCTATTAGAGTCCCCAGTATACGACCTTTACCTCCTGATAATGAGGTTCCCCCAAGAACAACAGCTGCAATAGCATCCATTTCATAACTAGCACCTGCTGTTGGTTGAGCAGAACTTAAGCGTGATGTTATAATCAATCCAGAAATTGAAGCCATAATACCTGAAATTGAATAAATGATAATTTTCACTTTATTTAGTTTCACACCTGATATATATGCTGCTTTTTCATTCCCCCCTATAGCATACACAGATTTACCAAATGCTGTTTTATGAAGTAAAACATATAAAACAATAAATACAATAAACATAATAATTACAGGAAATGGAATTCCGACTATGTAACCTTGCCCCAAAAATTGAAATAAGAATGTATCACTTAATCCTTTTGTAATAGGATTCCCATTTGTATAAACAAGTGTTGCGCCTCTAAAAATAGTCATAGTTGCTAAAGTAACGATAAATGGAGCTAATTTCCCGTAGGAAATCAATAAACCATTCATCATCCCCAGAATGCAACCCAAAATTAAAGAGATGAGAATTGCTAACGTAACAGGCATTCCAGATCCTAATAGGCCAGCTGTGAGCGCACTGGATAAGGCTAAAATTGATCCAACTGATAAATCAATTCCACCTGTTAGAATAACAAAAGTCATTCCAAAAGCGATCAGTGCATTTGATGTTACTTGCAATAGTAAATTTAACAGATTATTTGCTGTTAAAAAATTTGAATTGATAATAGTGATGACAGCCATTAAAATTATCAATGCTATTACTGTTGTCAATTCTGACATATACTTCATAGTATTTTTCACACTATTGTCCTCCTGTAGCTAGTTGCATAACTTTTTCTTGTGTAGCTTCTCGACGTGTTAATTCCCCACTAATTCTACCTTCATGCATGACCATAATGCGATCACTGACTCCAATCACTTCTGGTAAATCTGAAGAGACCATAATAATCGGTACACCTCGTTCAGCCAATTCATTCATTAATTGGTAAATTTCACGCTTAGCACCAACATCTACCCCACGAGTTGGCTCATCTAAAATCAGTACTTTTGGTGCAATACCTATCCATTTTGCTAAAACTACTTTCTGTTGATTACCACCAGAAAGTGTTCCAACTTCCTTATCTGGATAACCTGATTTAATTCGTAGCCTATCAATTAAACGTTGTACAAATATATCACTTGTTTTATTATCAAAAATACCATTTTTAACAAAATCTCGAGTACTAGGTAAAGTCATATTATCTTTAATAGAAAAATCTAAAATCAATCCCTCATCTTTACGATCTTCTGTTAAGAAACCAATTCCATGCTTAATTGCTTCAAAAGGATTTTTAATTATCAGTTGTTCTTCGTTTATTATAATTTGACCAGATTTTAAAGAATCAATTCCAAAAATTGCTCGCATTATTTCAGTACGACCAGCACCCATCAAACCAGAAAAACCAAGAATTTCCCCTTGACGTACATAGAAAGAAATATCCGTAAAAGCATCACCAGAAAGATTCTTAGCTTGAAAAACAATATTCCCAATCTCAGCCTTTTTTTCTGGATAATAATCTTCTAATTCACGACCTACCATCTTCTGAACTAATTCATCCGCATTGGTTAACTTCGTTTTCTTGGTATCAATTACAAACCCATCCCTCATAACAGTTATAAGATCTGTAATCTTAAAGATTTCTTCCATCCGATGTGAAATATACACAATACCTACACCATCAGATTTTAATCCTTCTATCACTTTAAAAAGTGTTTCAGTTTCACGATCAGTTAAAGCTGCTGTGGGTTCATCCATAATCAACAAGGAAACTTCTGATAATAAACATTTTGCTATTTCTATCATTTGTTGTTGTCCGACTGATAATTGACCAATGATTGCATCGAGAGGAATAGATATATTAAGACGTTTAAATGCTTCTTTAGCTTTCCTTTCCATACTAGCCTTATCTAGAAATCCAATCGAATTTTTAATTTCTCTTCCTAAAAAAAGATTATCAAGTACAGTCATATCTGGCCAAGTATTCATTTCTTGATGAATAAAACTCAGTCCAAACCGTTCTGCCTCTTGAGGATTAGAAAATGTTTTTTCTTTTCCATCAATAAAAATAGTTCCTGAAGTAGCTGGAAAAAGTCCAGTTAAAATATTCATTAAGGTTGATTTGCCTGCACCATTCTCTCCCATTAAAGCATGAACTTCTCCTGAATTAAGAACCAAATCAATACTTTCTAAAACACGATTATTCCCAAAAGATTTTGAAATGTTCTTCATTTCAATTTTCATAGGTAACCCCCTTCTAAATAATAACTCCTGATTGCAAGATTATATTCGAATATGGTGTATCTTCCCCAGTGCGAATAACTGCCTTAACTTTAGTATTCATAGCTTTCAATTCTTCATGACTAATATATTCAATAATTATATTCGATCCTAAAAGATCTAGAACTGCTTGCCACTGTTCTTTGTTTTTTTCCTTAATTTCTTCTGCTAAGAAAATTTTTTCAATAAGTACATGATCTGAATATTCTTTTAAAACTTCTAAAAAACTTGGACTACCTTTTCTTAATGCTAAATCAATTTTGTCAACACCTTTTGGAACTGGCAATCCTAAATCTCCGATACAAACCAAATCCATATGACCTAAATCATCAGCTAGTTTTGCTATATTACTATTTAAAATCCCATATTTCTTCATATCCTGAATGCTCCTTTATTTCTTTCAAACTCGGCATGCCTCCTTGCGCTCCAAATCTTTGAACAGAAAGATGTGAAGCAATCGTTGCAAAGGACAATGCAACATTCATCTCTTTTCCTTTTGAGATAGCATAAGCAAAAGCACCATTAAACGTATCTCCTGCTCCTGTAGTATCAACTACTTCTGCTTTTATAGCAGGAATCTTCTGAACTGCTGTCCCATCATAATAAATAGAACCTTCAACTCCTAATGTCACAATCATTTTATTAGGATAAATTTTAATAATTTCTTCTAATTTCTTATCTGGAAAAAGCTCTGAACATTCATGCTCATTAGGAGTAATAAAATCACAAAAAGGAATCATCTCTATGTCTGTTTCTCTAGCTGGTGCAGGATTGTAAAGCACCTTAACTTGATTTTCTTGACAAAATTTAGCTATAGATAGGTTGGCTTCATGTGGTATTTCATTCTGTAATACAACAATACTTGCATCACTAATCAATTCCCACTCATTTTTCCAATCATTTGTTTTAACTAAATTATTCGCTCCGGGATAATAAATAATCCTATTATCACCTCCATATAAAGTAATTTGTGCAACTCCTGTAGATTGTGGTACCGTTCCCACATGTTCTGTAGAAATATTATTATTTTGCAGATTACTTAGTAAATCTGCTGAAAAAATATCTTCTCCGACGTTTCCAAATATGTAAATATTATCTTCTACACTTGATAATCTACCAATAGCTACCGCTTGATTTGCACCTTTTCCACCTGGAACTATATTAAATGAATCCCCAAAAATCGTTTCACCTCCTTCTGGAATCCTTTTTGTTCTCATAACTAAGTCCATTGAAATACTTCCAACAACAACAATTTTACTCATTACTTTCTCCTTAATGTATTTCTTTCTACGTATCTAACAGGTAGTTTAATTTTAGCTTCATCTATAGAGAACTTATTTGCCATATTATAGATTAGTTTTGCAGCCTGTTCTCCCATTTTATATGATGATTGGTGAATAGTTGATAAAGAAGGGTAAATAAATTGACTAAGTACAATATCGTCATAACCAATGATTTGAATATCATCTGGAATTTTTTTACCAATTGCTAAAATTTCATGAATATAAGCTATCGCATGAATATCAGAAGGTGCTATAATACTATCGATATTTGGATTTCTTTTTAGATTCTCTTTAGCTTCTTTTTGAATTTTTTCAAAGTCAAACGTTTTACTTTCTTCAATACAAATTTCTAAAGATTTATTCCTCAAATAGTTTAAACTTGCCTCAAACCGTTCCGCGATATTCTCGGCTTTATCATCTAAAACTTTAATAATCAGAACTTGTTTAGCACCTGCATTACAGATTGCTTCAGCAGCCAAACGACCACCTGACTGATTATCAGAAAAAACACCGTAACCTGTATCTTTACTAATTCGGTCAACCACAACAACAGGTAATGATAAATCTGGATATTCTTTTGTGAAGTCATGTGTAGTAATAATTCCAGCAGCATTTGTTTTCAACAGTAAATTAACATATTCACTCAAAGATTCTTGGTCTGAAATCGTACCAACCATAATTCTATAACCTTTATCTTTCAAATATGATTCAGCTCCTCGAACCAATCTTGGGAAGAAGGGATTTGAAATATCTGGCAGTAAGAGTCCTACCATTTGGTTTTTTTTGGTTTTCAAAGATTGTGCTAATACATTTGGTGTGTAATTTAATTTTTTAATCGCATTTTTTATTTTCTCTCTCGCATCATCTCCAACATAACCTTTTTTTGATATATATCTTGAAACCGTTGATTTTGATACTCCAGCTTCTTCAGCAACCTGTTTTATTGTAGTCATCACTCCTCCTTCTTACGTTGTGGAACCGTTCCCTTATTCTATAGTAAACGTTTTCTTTCGATTTGTCAATACTTTTCTAAAAATATTTTAAATTTATTTCAGAGTACATATATTTTTTCCAAATCTATTATTACTATTATACAGGAAAGACAACAAGACCTCCACTATATCGAGGAGGCCTTGGATCAGCTTGGTTATTTAGTAAAGGATTAGAAAATTTTCTTTTCCCAATCGTCTTCTGTACGGCGAGGGTAGAAAAATTCTGATTTGTCAGGATCTTCCATCATCTCCATCAAGGGTAACATATCATAGGCCAGATCCAAGTTTGGAATCTGGTCTTTTTGAACCCAAGAAACTTCTCCTTCATCTGAAGAGCGCAGGCTACCAGAGAACTCAGTCGCCTTATAACAAATGACAATATAGCGCCCACCTGTATCTAGTGGCCAATTTTTAATGCCAACCAGTTGAGGATTTTGGATAGTCAACCCTGTTTCTTCATAGATTTCACGAATGACAGACTCCGCAAAAGCCTCACCATTTTCTACATGACCTCCTGGAAAGGCATAACCAGACCAGCGATTGGTTTCAGGAGAGCGACACTGCATCACCACGCGCTGAGTTTCGAGGTCTTCAATCAGACAAATATTTGTTAAAATCGTTAATTGGGAACGGGACATAAATTTACTCGCTTTCTAATTTATTAAATTTTCAGACTTACTACCAGAGATATTATCTTTTACTTTTTAAAATTATTTAGAATTGAATACCATCCGTTTTTCCTTTATAGGCTTTCCGAGTTCAAGCATCTTTTCTTGTCCATCAAAAGTAAAACCCATTTTTTGATAGAAAGCAATGGCGCGCTTGTTATCTTTCAATACCCATAAGAAAATTTCAGAAAAATGATCAAGAGCAACCAAAGCTGCTTTCACTAACTTTTGTGCGATTCCTTTTCCATAATAGTCTTTTAAAACATATAAAGCAATAATTTCACCAGCTTGAATAGTCTCATCACGAAAGTTGCCATAACTTATAAAACCAACTACCTTCAGGCCATCCATCGCAATCAATGTATTTTCTGGATATTTTTGACTAAAGAATCGACATCTTTCTAATGTCATCGTCTCCTGAAATTCTGCAGGTAAAAGGTCATCATAAGCCTCTCTCCACGTTTGCCAGTGAACGAAGGATTTACCTTCTATTTCTTCAGGAGTTTCCATTGATTTGATAATAACCGTCATTTATTTTCTTCTCCTTAATCCAACGCCTTGACTTCCAGCATCATATCACGAATCTGAGCTGCTAGTTCAAAGTCAAGCACTTCGACGGCTTCTTGCATTTGTTTTTCGAGTTTCTTAACGAGTTCTTTGCGCTCTTGTTTGTTTAGGCTATTGATATCGATTTCCTTGTCCTCTTCCTTAGCAACTACCTTGGTCACGGCAATCAGGTCACGGATTTCTTTCTTGATTGTCTGAGGCACAATACCGTGTTCTTCATTATAAGCCATCTGGATTTTGCGACGACGGGCAGTTTCATCGATAGCACGTTGCATAGACTGGGTAACGGTGTCCGCATACATGATGACATGACCTTCACTGTTACGGGCGGCACGTCCAATGGTCTGGATGAGTCCACGTTCGTTACGGAGGAAACCTTCCTTGTCAGCATCGAGAATAGCTACGAGGCTCACTTCAGGAACATCAATCCCTTCACGGAGCAAGTTGATTCCGACCAAGACATCAAAGACACCCAAGCGCAGGTCACGGATAATCTCTGTCCGCTCTAAAGTCTTGATATCCGAGTGCATGTACTTGACCTTAATGCCCATTTCTTTAAAGTAGTCGGTTAAATCCTCTGCCATTTTCTTAGTCAAGGTTGTGATAAAGGTTCGTTCGTTCTTTTCAACACGGGCATTGATTTCACCTAAAAGGTCATCAATCTGTCCCATAGTCGGACGGACTTCCACCTCAGGATCCAAAAGCCCTGTCGGTCGAATGATTTGCTCAATCACCGTCTCAGTCTGTTCATTTTCATAGTCACCAGGTGTCGCTGATACGTAAACAATCTGATGCACATGGCTTTCAAACTCCTCACGACGGAGAGGACGATTGTCCAAGGCAGACGGTAAACGGAAACCATAATTTACTAGCATTTCCTTACGCGAACGGTCTCCATTGTACATGCCTTTTATTTGTCCCATAGTCATATGACTCTCGTCAATCATAATCAAAAAATCATCTGGGAAGAAGTCGAGAAGCGTATAAGGAGGCTCACCTTCGCTACGACCATCCATGTGACGTGAATAGTTTTCAACCCCATTTGTATAGCCCATCTCGCGCAGCATTTCGATATCGTACTCTGTCCGTTGTTTCAAGCGCTGGGCTTCAAGCAATTTACCTTCCTTCTCAAAGACAGCTAACTGCTCTTCTAATTCTGCTTGAATCTTGGCAACGGCAACTTCCATATGGTCGTCATTGGTCACAAAGTGAGTCGCAGGGAAAATCGCCAAATGATCCACTTCTCCCAATACCTGACCAGTCAGGGCCTCAACTTCACGAATACGGTCAATTTCGTCTCCAAAAAATTCTACTCGAAAGGCATGCTCATCACGGGAGGCTGGGAAAATCTCCACTACATCCCCACGAACGCGAAATCTTCCCCGTTGGAAATCAATATCATTGCGTTCAAACTGGATATCAACCAAGTCATTTAAGAGTTTATCACGAGAAATTTCAAGACCTGGACGGAGACTAACGACACTATCAGCGTATTCCTTGGGCGAACCCAAACCATAGATACAAGAGACTGAGGCCACGACAATAACATCATTGCGCTCCAAAAGAGCCGAAGTCGCTGAGTGACGAAGTTTGTCAATCTCATCATTGACAGAGCTATCCTTTTCAATATAGGTATCGCTAGAAGGGACATAGGCCTCAGGTTGGTAATAATCATAGTAAGACACAAAGTACTCAACTGCATTTTCAGGGAAAAATTCCTTAAACTCCCCATAGAGCTGTCCTGCTAGAGTTTTATTGTGGGCAATAACCAGAGTTGGTTTATTGACTTTGGAAATGACCTGACTCATGGTATAGGTCTTCCCTGTTCCGGTCGCCCCCATCAGAATCTGAGCTTTTTCTCCACCCTCGATATTATCAACCAACTGCTCGATAGCTTGTGGTTGATCTCCTGATGGTTGATATTTTGATACTAGTTTAAATTGATTATCTGTAATACGATTGATCATAAGAATCCTCTCTCGATATGCTATTCCTATTTTAGCATACTTATAGCATTTTCACGAAGAAAAGGACGGACCCAAGTCACATCCTTTCATTTTCTTTCTTTAATTGATAAGCGAGATAGACAATCAGCAGTAGCAAGACCAGACTTGTCATCATAGAACCTTCTATGCCAAAAGAGCCACCTGATAGCCAGCTCCGATCGCCTTGTGGTAAAAAGGTCATCAGAGACGTTCCTGACGGTTGACCACTAACTAAAATCCCAAAGAGATTACCCTGAGCAAAATTCCAAGCTCCATGAATACCTGCAACACCCCAAACTGTATCTGTTTTGAGAAGGTAAAGTGACATAGCAACTCCGAATAAAAAGAGATTTACTAGAGATAGTGGTGTTAGACCAGAATTGCCCATATGAAGTAGGGTAAAGAACAGGCTAGATATAAGAACAGCAAGTTTTAGATTGGTTCTTGAAGCCAATTGAGGAAGGAGCCAAGCACGGGCCACCACTTCTTCTGCTGTCCCCTGTAAAATCCAAAATGGGATAGTAAAGACGACAAAGGCAAGCGAATAAGGATTCAAGTGAATAGATTCAAAACGATATTGCCCCAAGGTCACTAAACCTAACAAGGTCAGAAGAAAAAGTGCCAAACCTAGCCCAAATCCTTTAAGAAGATTGCTGAGGAAATTCTCTCTATAAAATCCCAAGGTTTGAATAGGCCTTTTCTCAACTTTTCTAGTCCATCTGAACACAGTGTTGAGAATAAAACCAAAGGCCAGTAATTCTAAAATTAAATGAAAGTCACTTGTTTTATCCATCAAGCTCTGCTGCAAGGTCTGCAAGTAGGTTGCAAGATTTTGACCAGCCTCTCCAAAATTTCTAGCAAGTCCGATGAGAGCTAACAAACTAATACCATACAGAGTATAAGCCACAAACTCTCCTATGAAGACAAAAGCAAAGGCTAACAAGGGGCTTGTGTAAATGTTTAAACTCATTTTTGAAGTTTGGAAGTCTTTAAATATTCTTTTGTTCTTCATATCCCTGTCCTCTTTTCTTCTATATATACTATTATTATAGCACTTTTTAATAGCAATTCAAGAAAGAAAAGAAATAATCAATGTTACATTTTCTGACACAAAAATATAAAAATTTGCCTTTTTTTACTTTTTCTGATATAATGGGAAAATATTCGGAAAAGGAGACTAAAAATGAAGAAAAAATTTCTAGCATTTTTGCTAATTTTATTCCCAATTTTCTCATTAGGTATTGCCAAAGCTGAAACGATTAAGATTGTTTCTGATACCGCCTATGCACCTTTTGAGTTTAAAGATTCAGATCAAACTTATAAAGGAATTGATGTTGACATTATTAACAAAGTCGCAGAGATTAAAGGATGGAATATTCAGATGTCCTATCCTGGATTTGATGCAGCGGTCAATGCGGTTCAAGCTGGGCAAGCTGATGCCATCATGGCAGGGATGACAAAAACGAAAGAACGTGAAAAAGTCTTCACCATGTCTGATACTTACTATGATACAAAAGTTGTCATTGCTACTACAAAATCACACAAGATTAGTAAATATGACCAATTAACTGGCAAAACCGTTGGTGTTAAAAACGGAACAGCCGCTCAACGTTTCCTAGAAACGATCAAAGATAAATACGGCTTTACTATTAAAACATTTGACACTAGTGATTTGATGAACAACAGCTTGAGTGCTGGTGCCATCGATGCCATGATGGATGACAAACCTGTTATCGAGTATGCCATTAACCAAGGTCAAGACCTCCATATTGAAATGGATGGGGAAGCTGTAGGAAGTTTTGCTTTCGGTGTGAAAAAAGGAAGCAAATACGAGCACCTGGTTACTGAATTTAACCAAGCCTTGGCTGAAATGAAAAAAGATGGTAGTCTTGATAAAATCATCAAGAAATGGACTGCTTCATCATCTTCAGCAGTGCCAACTACAACTACTCTAGCAGGCTTAAAAGCCATTCCTGTTAAAGCTAAATATATCATTGCCAGCGATTCTTCTTTTGCACCTTTTGTTTTCCAAAATTCAAGCAACCAATTTACTGGTATTGATATGGAATTGATTAAGGCAATCGCTAAAGATCAAGGTTTTGAAATTGAAATCACCAACCCTGGTTTTGATGCCGCTATCAGTGCTGTTCAAGCTGGACAAGCTGATGGTATCATTGCTGGTATGTCTGTCACAGATGCTCGTAAGGCAACTTTTGACTTCTCAGAATCCTACTACACTGCCAATACTATCCTTGGTGTCAAAGAAGCAAGTACCATTGCTTCTTATGAAGACTTGAAAGGGAAGACAGTTGGTGTTAAAAACGGAACCGCTTCTCAAACCTTCCTAACAGAAAATCAAAGCAAATACGGCTACAAAATCAAAACCTTCGCTGATGGTTCGTCAATGTATGACAGTTTAAACACTGGTGCCATCGATGCCGTTATGGATGATGAACCTGTTCTCAAATATTCTATCAGCCAAGGACAAAAATTGAAAACACCAATCCCTGGAACTCCAATCGGTGAAACAGCCTTTGCCGTTAAAAAAGGCACAAATCCAGAATTGATTGAAATGTTCAATAACGGACTTGCAAACCTTAAAGCAAACGGTGAATTCCAAAAGATTCTTGACAAATACCTAGCTAGCGAATCTTCAACTGCTTCAACAAGTACTGTTGACGAAACAACTATCTGGGGCTTGCTTCAAAACAACTACAAACAACTCCTTAGCGGTCTTGGTATCACTCTTGCTCTAGCTCTTATCTCATTTGCTATTGCTATTGTTATCGGGATTATCTTCGGTATGTTTAGCGTTAGCCCCTACAAATCTCTTCGTGTGATTTCTGAGATTTTCGTTGACGTTATTCGAGGTATTCCATTGATGATTCTTGCAGCCTTCATCTTCTGGGGAATTCCAAACTTCATCGAGTCTATTACAGGCCAACAAAGTCCAATTAACGACTTTGTAGCTGGTACTATTGCCCTTTCTCTCAATGCAGCCGCTTATATCGCTGAAATCGTTCGTGGTGGTATTCAGGCCGTTCCAGTTGGCCAAATGGAAGCCAGTCGAAGCTTGGGTATCTCTTATGGAAAAACTATGCGTAAGATTATCTTGCCACAAGCAACTAAATTGATGTTGCCAAACTTTGTTAACCAATTCGTTATCGCACTTAAAGATACAACCATCGTATCTGCTATCGGTTTGGTTGAACTCTTCCAAACTGGTAAGATTATCATTGCCCGTAACTACCAAAGTTTCAAGATGTATGTAATCCTTGCTATCTTCTATCTTGTAATTATCACACTTTTGACTAAACTAGCGAAACGCTTAGAAAAGAGGATTCGTTAATGGCAAAATTAAAAATTGATGTAAATGATTTACACAAAAGCTACGGAAAAAATGAAGTTTTAAAAGGAATTACGACCAAGTTCTATGAAGGAGATGTTGTTTGTATCATTGGTCCTTCAGGTTCTGGTAAGTCAACTTTCCTTCGTAGCCTAAATCTTTTGGAAGAAGTTACTAGCGGTCACATCACTGTGAACGGTTATGACTTAACTGAAAAAACAACCAACGTTGACCACGTCCGTGAAAATATCGGAATGGTGTTCCAACACTTCAATCTCTTCCCACACATGTCTGTATTGGACAACATCACCTTTGCTCCTATTGAGCACAAGTTGATGACTAAGGAAGAAGCTGAAAAATTGGGAATGGAGTTGCTTGAAAAGGTTGGACTAGCAGATAAGGCTAAGGCCTGTCCAGATAGCCTGTCAGGTGGTCAAAAACAACGTGTAGCCATCGCTCGTGGACTAGCAATGAATCCAGACATCATGCTATTTGATGAACCAACTTCTGCCCTTGACCCTGAGATGGTCGGCGATGTACTGAACGTTATGAAGGAATTGGCGGAGCAAGGCATGACCATGATTATCGTAACCCATGAGATGGGATTTGCTCGTCAGGTTGCCAACCGTGTTATCTTTACTGCGGACGGTGAATTCCTTGAAGATGGGACACCTGATCAAATCTTTGATAACCCACAACACCCACGTCTGAAAGATTTCTTGGACAAGGTCTTAAACGTTTAAACGCAAACTGTAAGGATTTCCTTGCAGTTTTTTTCTACCTCGTATTGGAATTTTTGATTTTTCGGAAAATTATGTTAGAATTAAGTTTATGAAATGAGGTTTCCTCATACCTAGCAAGACTAGGAATAAAAATAGAAATTAGGTAGCTAGATGTCATCTAAGGTTATTGTTACAATTTTCGGTGCGAGTGGAGACCTGGCTAAACGCAAGCTCTACCCTTCCCTATTTAGACTATATAAATCCGGCAATCTTTCCAAACATTTTGCCGTCATTGGAACTGCCCGTCGTCCTTGGAGCAAGGAATATTTTGAATCTGTTGTCGTCGAATCGATCCTTGATTTGGCAGATAGTACCGAACAGGCTCAAGAATTCGCTAGCCACTTCTACTATCAAAGTCATGATGTCAATGATACGGAGCACTACATTGCTTTGCGTCAATTGCAGGCTGAACTAAATGACAAGTACCAAGCTGAACACAACAAGCTCTTCTTCTTATCTATGGCACCTCAGTTCTTTGGAACTATTGCCAAACACCTCAAGTCTGAAAACATTGTTGACGGTAAAGGTTTTGAACGTTTAATCGTTGAAAAACCATTTGGTACAGATTACGCAACTGCAAGCAAGTTAAATGACGAGCTCCTAGCAACATTTGACGAAGAACAAATTTTCCGTATTGACCATTATCTTGGTAAGGAAATGATTCAAAGCATTTTTGCAGTTCGCTTTGCAAACTTGATTTTTGAAAACGTTTGGAACAAGGATTTTATCGACAATGTTCAAATTACCTTTGCGGAGCGCTTGGGTGTAGAAGAACGTGGTGGCTACTATGATGAATCTGGTGCCCTACGTGACATGGTACAGAACCACACTCTACAATTGCTTTCCCTCCTTGCCATGGACAAGCCAGTCAGCTTCACAAAGGACGAGATTCGTGCTGAGAAGATTAAGGTCTTTAAAAACCTCTATCATCCAACTGATGAAGAGCTTAAAGAACACTTTATCCGGGGTCAATACCGCTCTGGTAAGATTGATGGCATGAAATACATCTCTTATCGTAGCGAGCCAAATGTGAATCCAGAATCTACAACTGAAACCTTTGCATCTGGTGCCTTCTTTGTAGACAGCGATCGCTTCCGTGGAGTTCCTTTCTTCTTCCGTACTGGTAAACGTCTGACCGAAAAAGGAACTCATGTCAACATCGTCTTTAAACAAATGGACTCTATCTTTGGAGAACCACTTGCTCCAAACATTTTGACCATCTATATCCAACCAACAGAAGGATTCTCTCTTAGCCTAAATGGGAAGCAAGTAGGAGAAGAATTCAACTTGGCTCCTAACTCACTTGATTACCGTACAGATGCAACAGCAACTGGTGCTTCTCCAGAACCATACGAGAAATTGATTTATGATGTCCTAAATAACAACTCAACTAACTTTAGCCACTGGGATGAAGTTGGTGCGTCATGGAAATTGATTGACCGTATCGAAGAGCTCTGGGCTGAAAATGGTGCCCCACTTCATGACTATAAAGCTGGAAGCATGGGACCTCAAGCCAGCTTTGACTTACTTGAAAAATTTGGTGCTAAATGGACTTGGCAACCAGATATCGCCTATCGTCAAGATGGTCGTTTAGAATAAAAAAATTTCCTGCAAGTTTGTTCCTTGCAGGATTTTTGTTTCTGATTAGATTAAGCCTTCCAAGAGACCCTTCATAAAGTTTTCTGAATTAAACTCTCCAATATCATCGATTTTTTCACCAAAACCAATCAATTTTACAGGAATATTGAGTTCTTCTCGGATGGCTAGAACAACACCACCTCGAGCAGTTCCATCAATCTTAGTCAAGACAATTCCTGTCAAAGGGGTAATTTTTGAAAATTCCTTGGCCTGTACAAGAGCATTTTGACCTGTTGATGCATCCAGAGCCAAGAAAGTTTCATGCGGCGCTTCTGGCACAACACGTTTGATGATACGACCAATCTTTTCTAGCTCGGCCATAAGGTTATTCTTATTTTGCAGACGACCAGCAGTATCAATCATGAGAATATCAATTCCTTCTGCTACAGCTCGTTCCATACCATCAAAGACCACACTGGCTGGGTCAGCTTTTTCAGGTCCAGTCACAACTGGAACGTCAACACGACGGCCCCATTCAGCAAGCTGGGCTACTGCTCCTGCACGGAAGGTATCTGCCGCAACCAGCATGACCTTTTTACCAGCTTGTTTATAGCGGTGAGCTAGTTTCCCAATAGAAGTTGTTTTCCCAACACCATTCACACCGACGAAGAGCATGACTGTCAAGCCATCTTGGAAGTGGATACTTTCATCATAGTTTCCATCCTTTTCATAAAGCTCAACCAATTTCTCAATGATGACACGACGAAGTGCATCAGGTTTCTTGGCATTTTCAAGCTTGGCTTCGTAGCGTAGTTCCTCAGTTAAATTAGAAGCCACCTGGACACCAACGTCACTCATGATCAGCAGTTCTTCCAGTTCCTCGAAAAATTCTTCGTCAACAGAGCGGAAATTTGCAAAGAAGGCGTTCAAGCGGGCACCGAAGCCTGTGCGAGTTTTCTTGAGACTGCGGTCATATTTTTCCTGAACAGTTTCTTCTTCTTGAGTAGTTTCTGGTTCAAGAACTTCAGAATTATTTTCTTCTACAGCTTCTTCGTATTCAGGATTCTCTTCCTCTGAGACTTCTTCTGAGTTTGGCAATTCTTCGACTTCTTCTTGAGAAACTTCTACAACTGACTCTGAATCCTGACTCTCTTCAACTGTCTCTTGATTTTCCTCTTCTTGGAGCACAGCTTGTTCAACAATTTCAACTTCTGCTTCTTCTTGAGAAACTTCCTCAGCTTCTGTAAGGGCAGTCTCAGTATCTTCAGACAAATCAAGATTTTCTAGAGCTTCTTTTACAACTTCTTCGATTTTAGGTTCTTCTTTTTTTCCGAATAGACGGTCAAATAATCCCATATCTTAGTTCTCCTTTAGCACATATTCTTCGATAGCCCAGGCGACAGCCTCTTCATCATTAGTCATTGGTGTCACTACATTTGCGACTGCCTTGACTTCAGGAACAGCATTTTGCATGGCAACACCGAGCCCTGCCCATTCAATCATAGAAAGGTCATTGGCCTCGTCACCACAAGCCATGACTTGGCTTTGGTCGATTCCAAGATGGCTGATTAGTTTTGCCAAACCTGTTGCCTTATGAACATTCTTTGGTGACCACTCTAGCAACATTTCACGTGATTTGAAGATTTCATATTGGTCAAACAATTCTGGAGAAATCTTCTGAATGGCTGCATCCAAGGGTTCTTGAGCAAAGGCAGTCACGCACTTATTGTAAGTCGTTTGACTAGATAGGTCTTCAAAGTCAACTGGAACAAAAGTCAAAGCTGGATTAAATTTGGCATAAAGACTTGCTTGGTCCGATTGGATTTGATAAACAGTTCCTTCTGAGATGGCATCAAGAGGCAGTGATAATTTCTCTGTTTCCTCATACAAGCGTGCTACATCATCATATGAAAAGACTGTTTTATCAAGGATTTCACCTATATTTTTCTGAACCAATCCACCATTAAAGGTAATGGTATACTCATCTTCTTGGCCGTCAGTCCCTAACTCATGGAGAAATAAATCCATGGCTTTTAAGGGACGACCAGTTGTCAATACGACCTTGATACCACGATCACGCGCAGCTTTCAAAGTTGCCTTGGTTCGATCCGTCAACCTTTTATCAGTAGTCAGCAAGGTTCCATCCAAGTCCAATGCAATCAATTTTATATCTGCCATTATAAGCCCTCCATATAAGCTATAACCGACTGGTCCTTATGGTGACCAATCACAGTCTCTGCTAATTCTAAAATTTCTGGTCGTGCATTTTCAGGAGCTACAGGATGTCCCACAACCTGCATCATATGCAAATCATTTAGATTGTCTCCAAAAGCCATAACCTGATCCATTGTGATACCAAGTTTTTTAGCCAATTCAACAATAGCCACACCCTTATCGACATAGTCCAGAACAATATCAATGGATTCAAAGCCAGTTGTCATAGCCTTAACACCAGGAACATGTTCATTGACCCAAGATTCACCAGCTTCTAGCGTTTCTTCTGTGAAGTTGGTTGTAAATTTGAAAATATCATCTGTGATAGCTTCCAAACTCGCTACTTTTTGGATATTTTCATTATAGTGCTGGCTCTCTTTCAAATAGGTTGCATCAACCGTATCTAGCACATAAGAACCCTTCTTACCCGTCAAGAGCAATTTATTGATATCTACATAAGGTGACGTTTTCAGCTTTTCAAAAGTTGCCAGATAAAACTCACGAGACATAGTCGCTTCATACAAGTCCTGACCTTGATACTCTACCAAACTGCCATTTTCCGCAATGAAAATAATATCGTCACGAACATCAGCAAATAATTTTTCTAAGGATAGAAATCCTCGACCCGAAGCTACTGAAAAATAAATCCCTTTTTCCTTATAGGAAACCAAGAGAGACTTGAGGCGGTCCATATCAAAGCGCCCATTCCCATCTAGGAAGGTTCCGTCCATATCCGTTGCTACTAGTTTAATTGTCATCCTTCAATACTTTCTAAATCTTTTAACTTAACCGAAACAATTTTTGAGACACCTGACTCTTGCATGGTCACTCCATAGATGGAATCAGCCGCTGCCATGGTTCCCTTACGGTGGGTTACGACGATAAACTGGCTGTCCTTGTCAAATCGATTGAGGTAATCCCCGAAACGCTTAACATTGGCTTCGTCCAGCGCAGCCTCTACCTCATCCAAGATAACAAATGGAATGGTCTTGACACGAATAATGGAGAAGAGCAAGGCAAGAGCTGATAAGGCTTTTTCCCCACCACTCATGAGATTAAGCGACTGGATTTTCTTTCCTGGTGGTTGGACTGAAATCTCAACCCCAGCTGTCAGCAAGTCTCCCTCAGTCAAAATCAGGTCAGCCTGACCTCCGCCAAACATCTGCTTGAAGGTCACTTTAAAGGACTCACGAATAGCCTCAAAGGTTGATTTAAAGCGTTCCTTAACCTCATCATTCATCTCTGTGATAGTCTCAAGAAGCAGATTTTTCGCTGACAAAATGTCATCTCGCTGGCTATTTAGGAAATCCAGACGATTGTGGACTTCTTCGTACTGGTCAATAGCTTCCAAGTTGACAGGCCCCAGTGAGCGAATAGACTTCTCTAAATCCTGCACCTCTTGCTCTGCCAGATTGAGATTTTCCAACTCATGTGCCTTTTCTAGTGCTTCAGTATAGCTAATCTGATACTGGTCTGTTAATTGGCTTTGTAAATGGCGTAATCGCTCGCTAACCTTTTCTTTCTTAGCTTCAGCACGTGTTTGCTTGCGAATCCATTCCTCATTCTGCTGGCGAGCCTGGTCCAAATGACTGGCAATATCATCCAGTTGACCTTCTATATCATCCAACTCAAACTGCTTGCGAATCAAACCTTGTTGGAGATTTGTTTTCTGCATTTTGGCTTCTTCGGCCTGCTGACTGAGCAATTCTGTATCAACCTTCTCAAGATTGTCAACCTTTTCTTGAAGAAGGCGCTGGATTTCCTCTTGCTCGATATCTAAATTGTCCAATTCCTTGCCTAAACGTTCAATATCTGCAACTTCGTAACGTTTTTGTCCTTGCAGTTCTGTCTTAAGCAGGCGAGCTTGCGCTACCTCTTCCTGCAAGTTTTGATAACGTTCTTGGATGGCATTTTTGTTAGACTTAATCTCTTCAATCTCAGCTTCCATATTTTGCTTGTCACTTGCGATTGTAGCAAGGCGCTCTTGACATTTTTCCTTATCCGCTTGCCAATCTCCGTCAGAAAGACGATCTAATTCCTCTTCTTGAAGTTTCCAAAGAGTTTCTAACTCTTCAACTTGCTGACTGGTTTGCTGATAAGAGAGGGATAAGCCCTGCTCCTGAATACGAGCCTGCTCTCCTAGAGATTTGATTGCTTCTAATCTTTCTGTCAATCTAGTCATCTCATCTTGCAAGGTCTTCAAAGTCGCCTCTTCTGAACGTAAGCTTACTTCTTCTTCAGCAATTTCTTTTTGCAATTGCTTCAGTTCTGGCTTGATGAAGATGCTGTTATTCTGGCGATTGGCACCACCTGCATAAGAACCACCTGTGCGTAGCTCTGTCCCGTCCAGTGTCACCATGCGAACCTGATAACGAACTTGACGAGCTGCTGCACGCGCGTGTTCTACGGTGTCAAAGATAGCCGTCGTAGCTAGTAAGTTCTTGAAAATAGCTTCCAGTCTAGTATCGAAAGTAACTAACTCATCAGCCATGCCCAAAAATCCTGGACTTGCAGCGATAGCATCTTGGTTCTGATTAGAAATCGTACGCGCCTTAATAGTGGTCAAAGGAAGGAAGGTTGCACGACCGGCTCTGTTTCGTTTAAGGAAATCAATCGCCTTGGTTGCTGCCTCTTCATTTTCTACGATGATATGCTGACTGCTGGCTCCAAGCGCAATTTCTAGGGCAGTTTGATAATGCACATCAAAGGTCAGGTGCTCACTGACTGCACCAATAATTCCACCAAGGCGGGCTTTTTCTTGGAGAACACTCTTAACACCTGCATAAAAGTTACTGTGATTTCTAAGGATATTTTCCAAACTTTGGGCTCTAGCCTGCTTGTTTTTGAGATTATCCAGACGGTCAAAGAGTTGACTTTGTTGGGTTTGATAGGAAGTTTTCTGTTCCTCTTGCTCCTTGGCACAGACCTGGTAATCTGCCAATAATTTCTGAACTTGCTCCTTGGCTGTTTCAAGCTCAGCATTTTCCTGCCTAGCCTTCTCTCTAGCTGTAGCCAGTTGTTCTTTCAGCTTTTCTAGTTGATCTGCTTGCTTTTGAGAAAGCTGACGGCTATTTTCCAACTCATTCTCGATGCGGGTCAGCTGGTTTGAGACATCGGCTTCTTCTTGTAGAAGGGCCACAAAGCGTTCACGTAAGAGCTCAATCATCTGATCAGGATCATCTGAAAAAGCTAGCAATTCAGCTTCTAAACGATTGAGTTTTTGATTATTTTGGACTAGATTTTCCTCTAAAAGTGCTAAAGAGCTTTCCTTATCAGATTTTTCTTTGCTGAGTGAATCTCTCTTATCCTCTAAAGCAGCCAAACGGGCTTGTGCTTCCTGTTGATTCAGGGCTACTTGCTCAGATTCTAGTTTCGATAGGGCTAATTTTCTCTCTAAATCACTAATCAGGCTAGTCAAATCCATCAAACTGCCTTGATCTTTGGTCATTTCAACCTGTAAATCTTGGCGTTGCTTCTTGAGATTCTGATTTTCTTCTTCTAATTTTTCACGCTTTTGGTAATAACTAGTCAAGAGTTCCTGAACCTGAGCCAACTCTTCTTCTGTCGAGTCTACTTCAGACTTATTTTCCTTGATTTGAGCAACTAGCACGTCTAAATAAATAGCCTTGCGTTGACCTTCCAAGTCTAAAAACTTACGGGCATTCTCAGCTTGCTTCTCAAGAGGCTTGATTTGATTATCCAACTCGTAGATAATGTCCTCAAGACGGTCCAGATTATCCTGAGTTTGCTGCAGTTTACTCTCTGTTTCTTTTCTACGAGTCTTGTATTTCAAAACTCCTGCAGCTTCTTCAAAAATAGCTCGGCGTTCTTCAGGCTTGGAGTTGAAAATCTCCTCAACCTTCCCTTGGGAAATGATAGAGAAGGAATCTCGTCCCAAACCAGTATCCAAGAAAAGGTCATGAATATCACGCAGACGGACTTTCTTGCCGTCAATCTTGTATTCGCTATCTCCGCTACGATAGATATGGCGTTCTACCCTGATTTCTTGACCTGCATCCTTGATAAATCCATCATTATTATCCAGAGTCACAACTACAGAAGCATAATTGAGCGGTTTACGACTCTCTGTTCCGGCAAAGATGACATCTGGCATCTTGCCCCCACGGAGACTCTTAACACTTGACTCCCCCAGGGCCCAACGTAAACTTTCTGTAATATTAGACTTTCCAGATCCATTGGGACCAACGACTGCCGTCACACCTTGGTCAAAGACGACCTTAGTCTTATCAGCAAAAGACTTGAATCCCTGAATTTCGATTTCCTTTAAATACATGAATCCAGCCCTTTCTCAACGGCATTTTTGGCAGCTTCCTGCTCTGCTAATTTCTTAGAACGACCTTGACCTTGACCGATACTCGTACCCTCAACAAGAACTTCTACTTCAAAAACCTTATCGTGGGCAGGACCTGTTTCAGAAATCACCTGATAACGAATAGCCACATCGCCATTGACCTGAAGTAACTCTTGGAGATGGGTTTTGTAGTCTGTAATCATCTCAAATTCGCCTGCTTCAACCTTAGGAATCATGACTTGATAGATAAATTCCTTAACCTTGGCCACATCCTTGTCCAAAAGGAGGGCACCAAGAAAGGCTTCAAAGGCATCACCAAGAATGGTATCACGATTGCGCCCACCAGACTTTTCTTCCCCCTTACCCAGCTTGATAAACTGATCAAACTGGCAATCACGCGCAAAACCAGCCAAACTCTCCTCACGGACAATCATGGCACGGAGTTTAGACAAGTCACCCTCAGGCTTTTTAGGATATTTTTTATACAGATATTCTGAAATCAATAACTGTAGAACAGCGTCTCCTAAAAATTCCAAGCGTTCATTGTGTGAAATTTTTAAGAGGCGGTGCTCATTGGCATAACTCGTATGAGTAAAGGCAGTCTCCAGTAAGTTTTTGTCTGCAAATTCGATTGCAAAATGGTTCTTTAGTACAGTTTGTAATTCTTTCATACCAACCTCTTTCTAACTGATAACAGTCCTTTTTATTATATCAAAAAAAGCACCCTGAGTCACTTTAAAACGGGAGAAAACAAGTGACTCAAGGGAACTTATCGACTACTATTAAAATGGAAAAATATTAGAATAAGGGGTGCAAGTTATTTACTTTAAGTTACCAGCCAAGTGGAATCGTTTCAAACTGACAACCCAATCGGCGCAATTCATTTTGACGGGCCTCATAGTAGGGGAGGGAAATGCCTATGATAGTCACATGAGGCATGTCTTGTAAGTGGAGACTGACTGATGAAGTAAAATGGTAGACCTGAACAAACTCGTATTCTTGAAAAAGATGGGCTAGGACATCTTCAAAGATTAAATCTGTAGCCAAGTAAGTTACATCTGGAATATGGAAGGTTTCCTTGGGATGGGGGAGATAGAGGTCAATTGCCAAAGCCTTAGCATAGGTACTGATAAAACGGATGGAGATTTGGTCATCCTCCTCAGAGAACTTTTGTCCCAGCAGGACCTTGACCGTCTTACCATTTGAGACGGGTGCTTGTGGCAGGGCAAAAAAATGCTCCAGATAAACAAGCTTTTCTCTAGCTACGATATGGTAGTCACTGCGATAGAGGGTATAGTGCTTTTCCGTCCGCTCAATCAAGTCATCTCTGGTCAAGCCCAAAGAGCCTACCTGACTAGGATGGAGAGGGCAAGCATACATGCCCAAGGGGTAAATATCCGCATAGCCATCATCAAAACTCATGAGATGCTGGTAGGAGGAACTAGCAACCAAGTCCAGAATCAAGCTATTGTCAAAACTAGCATAAAAGATAATATCATAGTCTCCCGCCAGTTCCTGACAAATCTGAGTCAAGTCCTCTGCGTCCTTAGGATAGTAAACATGGTCAAAATTCTTAGCATAATGCTCCTGACGGGCATTTTTAACAGGACTGACATAAAGACTGACAAAGTCCTGTTCAGGATAAAATCCCTTGATATGCTGGGCAATTTTAGCCTGCAAGGGCGTTGTGGCAATGATAAGATTTTTCATCTCTTTGATTCTCCTAGGTGGTGATGGTGTAACAAGGTCTCAACGACTTCAAAATCCAAGGCATCGTCGATATCATAAGAATAGAGTTTAGGCATTTCATAGGTTACTGTCTTATCTGTGTAAAAGGTCTCATCTCGTAGGTATCTGTCCTTGCGAGAAATCCAGATACTACCGTTTGGATAGTAATAGACAGGCTCTTTCTGCCGAGCATAGTGCTTGGAAACCTTAGGCGGACGGATAAAAGGTGACTCCTCCAACTGCAAGAAAAGACTACGACTCTTGTCCGCCTTGACACAGGAAATCAGATGGTCGGCACCAGACTGACAGTAGAGTTGGTAGGACTCGATGAGGTGCTCCACCTCTCTCAGGGGTGAGGTCACCTGTAGATTCACAAAGACCTGCTCTTCCTCAAAGGGCTGTAAAAAGTCTCGTAAGGTTTCTAAGCTAGAGGTTGTTGCCAAAGCCAACTCTTTTGGTCTGTGGACACAACGAATCTCTGGATAGGCTTGACGACAGAGTTCTAGATAAGTTAGTGAATCTGAGGAGACCCAGATGTCACTAAATAGCTTGGAGGCTAGAGCGACTTCGATGGTATAGAAAACCAAGGGTTTGCCTGCAAGCGGTTTGATATTTTTATCCACTAAGCCGCGTGACCCAGAACGGATCAAAATGACGGCTATGGGTTTAGATGTTGCTTTCATATAGTCTTCCTAGAATTGAGATAAAAAGGGCAGATAGGGTAGTGATGATGCTATTTAACCAGGGATTGGGGTTGGCAAAAAAGCCACTGTAATGATAGATAAGCAAGGCTCCTAGACTAAAGACCAGATAGATTTTGGCTAACTGTAAGTTCGGTCTTTTGAGGAGTAAGATCAAGAGGTACAAACCACCAATCACACCTAAAGTCAGACCCATAAAGCCGTTAATCCATTCGTAGATGGAGTAGATTTCTGCATTCATGAGCAAGAGGCAGAGGAGCCAGGACAGACCTGCTAAGACAAAGGATAGGAGGCTTGGCGACCAGCGAATCTTTGACCAAGCAAAATCCAACTTCAAACAGGTCACGATTGCATTCATACTGGATGAAACTGTCGATTGGCCTGCTGCCAAAAGAGCCAGCAGGATGAAACTACCAAACCAAGGCACCAGACCTTCCCGAGCATAGGCAATAAGAACGGGATTGGGCGATGTGGTGGCAAAATTTTCCTGACGAATCAAGCAGCCAATCAGATACAGTAAACTAGCAATCCCAAAGGACAAGAGTCCCTGTAGCCATAAGATTTTTCCAATCTTTTGGCGCCCCATTTTGCTATTAAAACGTTGGACAATATCCTGTGAGGAAACGTAGGAAAACAAGCTACTAAAACCTGCTCCTGCAACTAAGATCAAGACCGTCTTCCCATCCAGCGTCTCTGCAAAGTGAGATATCTGTTGACTGCTATTCATGACTAAACCAGATTGGGCAATTCTTGGTAGAAAGAGGGCCAATATAGCCAGCAGAACCAAACCTTGAAAGAAGTCCATCCATAGCACAACCAAGAGACCACCCCTTGCCAGATAATAGACCGTCAAGAGAAGAAGTAAAGTTGACAAAACCAGCTGATTGATAGGGATAAAGGGCGCTAAGGCCTGAGACAACAAGTAGGTCACCACTGCTATTCGCCCCAACTGATAGAGGATGAAAAGTCCTGAAGCCAGTGAACGAATGCCAGCCGATTGAAACTTATCCTCTAAAAGATGATAGGCTGTCTCGTAGTTTCCCTTTTGATAGAGGGGCAGAAAGTAGCGATGAGCCAGTGGGATGGCTAGAAAGATGCCACACTGGGCAAACCAGAGATAGGAGCTGCCTGTATAGGAATTCCCCACCAGAGTCAGAAAGGAAATGGGGCTAAGTAAGGTCGCAAAGACTGAGAAGGCCAGAACTGTCACAGGAACAGCTTTCTTAACCTGATAATAGTCCTCTGCGCTCCCTTTTTTCCGATAGGCAATCCAGGAAATCAAGCAGAAATAGAGCAATAGGATAGCTAGAATTCCCAACATCCTAGAAATTCCTATCTAGTAATTTTCGGTATATTTGAGCTACTGTCTCTAGTGAATAGTGAGATGCTAGGGCGATATTTTCTGCATTTGATTTACAAAAATCCACTTGTTCCATTTCTTCTATCTTTTCTATTAACTCTTCCTTTGTTCTAAATAAGGTGATTGCACTGGATTGTTCTGCATAGAAACGATGAGCAATGTCCACATCTGATAACAAAGCTAGCAAGCCATGACTCAAAGCTTCTACACAGGCATTTGCAAACAATTCAGTGTAACTGGCTGATAGATAGCATTGATGTAGATTATAAGGAACATTATCTACCACTCCTCTTAGATGAATTGTGGGAGGGATATCATACTGATTACGAAGTTCTTGTATTCTTGTTTCCGATCCACCATAAAATGTAATCTCAACATTTGAACCCTTTTTATACAACTCAATAAATGCTTCAATAACTAGTCCAACATTTTTTATTTCCCCCATATGCCCCACCAAGCAATAGTCTCGTACTGGGCCTATATGTCTTAATTCTCCTAACTTTTCTGAAAACATAGGAGCTAAGAATGTGGAATGATAGCCTTTTGTTTGTAATGATTCTGTTAATTCCTCACTAGCCACAAGATACTTATTTTTTTTCCTTAAATTAGCATGTGACATATTCATTAAAACATTTGAATGAATCACTTCATAGTAATTCTTACCCGTGTTTTCCATATATCTCCATAGACTAGGCTTTGGTATACTTTGTTGATCGCGAATAATTAAGTCTGTATCCTGAGCTATATCAACCAAAAATTTGACAAGTAAATCTTCTTCAGAGTAAATAACTCCATCTTTTCGAAAAATATATTCAGGATAAAATAAAGAAACAGGAGAAGGTTCTTTGAATGGATTGATAAAACGCCCTTCAAGTGCTAGATTTCCATCTTTATGAAACCAGCGTAATTCTTTTGCCTTAAAATCTTCAAAAAGGAAAGGGCCACTTGTATAATAGTAACGACCCGAGCCATCTCCTAACGTAAGAGAAGAGACAAAACCATCTGCAGTGAGTTCAACCGTATCACTATCTGATAAATTGAGAGTTTCAGGCTTAACCGATAAGGAATCATGTCCTATATCAGAAAAACTATGAGGAACACAGATTAGTTCTTTTTCTAAAAATCCTAGCTTTTTTAAAACCACCTTCCAGTCAGGTCTAACTTGTGGGTTTGTCAGAATATGGAGATAATCTACTCCCAGATATCTTGCTATACGCGCTCGATAAAACTGGGTACTTTCAAAACCATATCGCTGTATTTTTGTAAAAGAATGCAGTGTAATAATTCTTGACATATTTCCCTCTCTTATTTTCAGTATAAAAATTGAAAAATCTCCTCTCACAAAAAGGAGAAAAGATTTTCCATCTCATATCGTGGAAGCTAGAATGACACTAAAATAGTTTTTATCAATCAATAATTCAAAAACACCTCTGAAAACGACCTGTTCATCAAAATACATAGCCGGAAAAGATTGGTAAATCAATGTTTTCAATTTTAACATTGCGTTTTTTGAAGTGCTCAGAATCATCAATTTTAATTTAATAATTAAGACATTTGATTGAAGTCACTATTTAGTTATTATAAGTTCAGCTAATAACTAATCAAAAGATTGAGTTATTCTGATTCTTCTTTTTTCTTAAATAACCCTAATGCCAATCCTGTTACCATAGCTAGTAATCCCATAGTTGATACGTTCGTATTTTTTTCTGTACCAGTATTCGGTAGTTTTTCTTCTGATTTCTTTGATTCCGGCTGGATACTATTTGATTTTTCTGGATTAGGTTCTGGCTTAGGCTCTGGTTTAGGCTCTGGTTTAGGTTCCGGCTTAGACTCTGGTTTAGGCTCTGGTTTAGGTTCCGGCTTAGGCTCTGGTTTAGACTCTGGCTTAGGCTCTGGTTTAGGTTCTGGTTTAGGTTCCGGCTTAGGCTCTGGCTTAGGCTCTGGTACGGCGTTTTCCAGAATGTATACATAAGTTACTTCAAGAGTTTGTCCTGCGACAACCTTGCCTGTCTCATTTCCTCTAGTACTTTGAGGAACCAGTTTATAAACTTTACCTTCTGCTGTAGTAATACTTGTTGGTTTATGATCTTGTGTATCGTAGTCTGAACCGGCTTTGGCATTATCAGTATCCGTAACCGTTTGAGTCACTGGTTGTTGATTTTCATTGGTTCCTTGGAGTGGATTGCCTTCTGTATCAACGTAATGAACAAGAACTGAACCTGCTTTTTCATAAACATAAGTTACTTCTGTAGTTCCTTCTACAACAGTTCCTTCTTCTGGTTTAGAGCCGTCTTTTAGGACTTTATCAGTTAGATAGTAGGTCACACCATCTTTTACGATAG